>JAYVSP010000749.1:0-11198 GCA_043775215.1 Planctomyces sp.
GAAAAGCTGCCACGATTTCTGGCGGAAGTACGTGAGACCTTGGATCCCAAGCGAGTTCCGCCAATCCACGCCGAAACGGCCGTTAAACAGAATCGCGGAGTGTTGAGCATCATCGAAAACATGGTTCGGCCGCAGATGAGCAAGTTGTCAGAGCCGAATCAGAAACGGTTACAGGAACTCATTCCGCGAGCCACGGAGGCCGTTGAAGAACATCAGAAGTGGCTCGAAAAGGAGCTCGTGCCGAACGCGAAAGGCAACTTCCGCATCGGAGCGAAACTGTTCGATGCCAAGCTGGCGTACTCACTCGGCAGCGGGTTATCTCGGCCAGACATTCGCGACCGTGCTGAATTTGAGCTCCGCCGCGTCCGAGCCGAGATGTACTCGATCGCGCGTGGCGTAATGCTCAAAGACACCGTTCGGCGCGGATCTCCCGACCCCGCCGCACGCACGACCGAAGGTCTCCAAAACCGTGAAAAGAAATACGCAGACCATGGAAGTGGAGACCTGCGGTCAGACCAACGGCGGGGTCGGGAGACCCGCGCCGAACGCACGGAGACCCGCGCCGAACTCGAACTGCCCGAGAAGCCGTCACCTGAACAACAACAATCAGTTATCGCCGCCGCGCTCGAGAGAGCGTATGCCGAGATCCCTGATCGCGACGGCATTGTGGACTTCGCCAAGAAGTCGCTGGAGATGACTACGGACTTCGTGCGGAAACATGACCTCGTGACGATTCCGAACGATCCGCTCGACATCATCCTCATGCCTGAGTTTCAGCGCGGCGTGTCGATTGCGTACTGCGATTCGCCGGGGCCACTCGACGTCGGACAGAAGACGTATTACGCCGTCTCGCCAATCCCGGCCGATTGGACTGACAAGCAAGTGACGTCGTTTCTGCGCGAGTACAACTACCGCTCGATCCACGACCTGACGATCCACGAAGCGATGCCCGGCCACTTCCTGCAAATTGCCCACTCAAACCGCAGCCCGCGTCGGCTGCGAGCACTCCTGTCATCCGGCACGTTCGTCGAAGGCTGGGGCGTCTACTCCGAGCAGCTCATGTCTGAGGAAGGTTTCCTCGACCGCGACCCGCTGATGCGACTGATCGCGCTCAAGTGGTACCTGCGAGGCGTCGCCAACGCGATCCTCGATCAAGCCATCCACGTCGACGGCATGAACCGCGAGGACGCCATGAAGCTGATGATCCACGACACGTTCCAAGAAGAACGCGAAGCCGCGCTGAAATGGGTCCGAGCACAACTGACCTCAACGCAACTCTCAACGTACTTCGTCGGCTACCAAGAACACCGCGACCTCCGCACCGCCGCCGAGAAAGCCTGGGCCGACAAGTTCACGCTCAAACGCTACCACGACGGCACGCTGTCGTTCGGCTCGCCGCCAGTGCGATTTGTGAAAGCATTACTGCTCGATGAACCGATTCCGGAGTGAGTCCGCAGTGGGGAGCAGCGTTAAGCCTTGGAACGAGCCAGACTGCGTGGCTTGCGCGAGACAACCGCAGCGGCAGCGCGTGGCAGGTCAATCGCGACAAACCGGTCTTCAGGGTAGAGGTAGTCCTCACCGGATTCGTCGATGACTCGCATCATCCGGAGGGCCGCTGCTTCGGGGTCTTCGACAACACGGTAGACCTTGCACCGCTCCAGGGATGCCGGATAACCGGTGTTGCGGACACAGATGACGAACTGTGGTGATGCTTTTGCGCGTGGCATGGTTATTGACCCAAGAGACGTTTGATTTTCATTTCTTTCCGTCCGATGCCGTGCGCCTCGTACCAATGGACTTCAGCCCGGCAGACCGCTCCATTCGCGAGACAAACATTGGCGTTGCCTTTGAGCTTCCGCCAACGTCCGGAACCATAAAACTTCCGCAGGCGCGGCAAATCACGAATGGAACTTGCGACGGCAATCGCTTCAATCTCGGTGATCGCGCCGACAACTTCAAAATCCATGCAGCGATTGTGTGGCTCGCATCACGACGGGTCAAGCAGCCCGCGCCGCTGCGAACTGTTCAGGCGATGCCACCGTCGCCGATTCCGGAGTGACCTCTTCAAAAATCCCAACGTGCTGCGTTATTCTCCATCATGCCGACGTTGATTCGACAGGAAGGCTTCGCGATTCGGATTCCAACCCACGATCACGATCCACCGCACGTGCATTGTTGGCGTGGCGCTGTCGAGATCATCGTGAACCTCGACGCGTCAACAACCGTTCGTGAAGTCAATGGGCCTGCAAAAGTTGGGATCAGCGAGACGCGAAACGGATCGTCGCCGAACATCGACAAACACTTTTGGATGCCTGGAGACTCATTCATGGCTAAGCGACCAATCACAGGATCGACGAAGACGGTCGGCCCGACCGTTTATACGTATGCCGAACTGCGAATGATGTCGCTTGAGGCACGGCGGCGTGGCCGCGAACGGATGAAGTCGCAGCCACTCGCGACGGCTGTGGCCTGCGACCCGGATCGGAAAATTGTCACGCTCGTCATCAACAACGGCTGCCAAGTCCTGATTCCGCTGAGCGAATTCCCCGAACTGCGGCGCGGGAACAAAGAGACCTTGCGAAATGTGAACGTCATGGGACAAGGCCAGTCCATCGAATGGCCCATCCTGGATATGCAATTCGAAGTTCCAGAACTCCTCGCACGCATCTTTGGCACTCGCGCGCTGTTCGCGATGGAGGCTGAAGAACGGAGTCGACACGCAAATTCCACAGCGACAGTTGCCGTTTCGCGTCGCAACGGTTCCAAAGGCGGACGTTCCCAAAAACTGACGTCAAGAACTTGAATAGTCGCACCGCCGCCGAAAAAGCCTGGGCCGACAAGTTCACACTGAAACGCTACCACGACGGCACGCTGTCGTTCGGCTCGCCGCCAGTGCGGTTCGTGAAAGCGCTGTTGCTGGATGAGCCGATTCCGGAGTGAAGTTGGCGTTTCGCCGACAGTCCGCTCGCGATATCGTGGCGATCGTGCAATTGAGTTTTTCGGCCCGAGAACAACCATGCCACCGTTCATCACACAACATGATGCCGAGTTGCAGCGACTTTGCGCTGAGTTCGGCGTTCGGCGGCTGGAGCTGTTTGGCTCCGCTTGTACTTCGTCGTTCGATCCGCAACACAGCGACCTCGATTTCCTCGCTGAGTTTCCAGCCGGTTACAACTTTGGTCCGTGGATGTCTCGGTTCGTCGAATTGCGTCAGCGTCTGGCCGATTTGTTTCATTGCCCAGTCGATCTCGTGATGCCCTCCGCATTGGAGAACCGGTACTTCCGCCAAGAAGCAGACAAGACTCGCACGGTGATCTACGATGGAACTCAAGTGTCTCAAGTGGCTTGATGACGTCCGGCAGGCGGCCGAATTGATCGCGCAAGTCACTCAAGGCTTGAGCGAAGCCGACTATCTCGCCGACCGCTTCTTGCGCTGCGGCATCGAACGCAACTTTGAAATCATCGGCGAAGCGTTGAGCCGGCTGCGCAAGGCCGATCCCACCTTGTTCGCTCGCATCCCCGACGGCCAGCAAATCGTCGACTTCCGCAACCTGATCATTCATGGCTACGACGTCATCCGTGATTCCGACGTATGGCAGATTATCCAGACCGACTTACCCGCACTGAACCAAACGATTGCGGCCTTGACCGCCGAGCAGAACCCGCCGTCGGAACCTTTACCAAATGGAATGATTGAAAAATGACCGCCGCCAAAAAAGCCTGGAGCGAAGTACCTTCGCAAAACGAAACACACGCATCACCCCGTCGATGATGCTCGCGGAAATGCGCTTGAGAGTGGTTCAATGAGCGGCTGATGCTGGCCTCACATCGGAATCAATTTGCTTTCGCTCGCTTCGATTCCTTCCCGTTTTAGCAGCGCGTCGTAGGTCGCGTATTTGTAGAGATCCCCGAGCGTTGGGAAGTTAAAGCAAGCTCGGTTGAAGATTTCGGCATTCGCCTCGGCGAGCATCGCCATGAGGCCAATGTGGACCAGTTCTGTGGCCTGTTCGCCGACGACATGCACGCCGAGCAAACGCATGTCGTCCTGGCGGAAGATGAGTTTCAACAGACCACTCTCGTCGCCAATGATCTGCCCGCGCGGGTTGTCCACATAGCGTGCTCGTCCCACGACGTAGGCAATTCCTTTGGACGACAACGACTCCTCGGTCTCGCCCACCATGCTCGCTTCAGGGATCGTGTAAATGCCGGTTGGCAGGATCGCAGCGGCCATTTCCTTGTAGTGCAGATCGAAAGCGGCACACATCGCCAGACGCCCCTGCTCCATGCTTGTCGCGGCCAATGCCGGCGCACCGATGACATCGCCTGCCGCGAAGATGTGCGACACCTCGGTGCGGCAGTGCGAGTCGACATTGACGAGGCCACGCTTACCCGGCGTGAGTCCCGCGGCGGCAAGATTGAGTTCGCTGGTGTTGCTCTGACGACCGGCCGCGACGAGCACTCCGCCGGCCTGCAGCATCGCACCGGAGGTCAGCGTCAGAGTGACGTCACCGATCTCTGGTGCCTCACAATGCGTCACTTTTTCTTTCCACACAAAATGCACGCCGTTGGCCACCATCGCCTGCTCGATGATTTTTGAAACCTCATGATCGAGGAACGAGAGCAGTGAATCGCGCCCGTCGATCAGATGCACCTCGACGCCGAGTGCGGCGAAGGTGCAGGCATACTCGGCGCCGATGACTCCCGCACCAACCACGGCGAGTGTTTTTGGCAGCACGCCGAGTTCGAGAATTTCGTCAGAGTCATGCACACGCGGATGCTGGAACGGAAACTCTGGAGGACGTACCGGCGACGAACCGGTGGCGATAAGAATGACGTCGCCATGCAGCAGTAAGTCGGGAGCAACATGCACGGTATGAGCATCGATAAAATTTGCCGAGCCGTGAAACGTCGTGACCTTGCTCATTTGCAAACGCGCTTCCATTCGCTTGCGTTCAAATGCCGTGACGAACCGCTCGTGGCACATGAAGTCGGCAATCGTCACTTCACGTCGCAACGAAAGGTCCACTCCGAAGAGCTTGCGTGAACGCCAGCCCGAGAGCGCGAGTGCGGTTTCGCGTAGTGTCTTGCTGGGAATGGTGCCGGTGTTGATACCCGCTCCGCCAATCGCGGGGCATTTCTCCACGAGTGCGACCCGCTTGCCGAACACAGCCGCCGTATTTGCTCCGGCAACGCCTGCCGGCCCGCCACCGATCACGACAAGGTCATAAGCTTGATCAGACATGGCTGGGCTTTCCTTTGAATTGAAGATCAAACGATCCTGAGCATGCGGCGCTGCTTGCTTCAAGCGATTTGCCGAGCATCGGATACTTGGAGTTGATGCGCCCGCCAAAAGTCGTGGGGCAGGTTTTTAACCTGCCGGAACTGCTGTGAAACGCGGGCAGGCGGAAATTTCTTCGTCGGACCAATCGCAATCACCAGTGTGCAAACGCAGCAATCAGCGCTCGATGATCAACTCCGTATCGGATCGTGTTGCTTCCACGGTGCCGGACAGATCGTGTCGAGTTGCTTGAGATGCTCGGTCGGAAGACAAATGGCAGCCGCGGCAACGGCATCTTCGATTTGATCCAAGCGTTTGACGCCGACAATCGGGGACGTGATCGCTGGTTGCGTGAGAGTCCAGGCCAGAGCGTATTGCGACATTGGAACGCCGAGTTCTCGCGCGAGGGACTCGGTTCCTTCGAGCTTGTCGAGCAGCGCATCGTCGAGCTTCCAAATCCAATCGGGCTTCTCGGCCGCTCGCGAGTCGGATGGCGGTGGCTGGCCGCGCCGGTACTTGCCGGTGAGCAGGCCGCCTTGCAGTGCTTGATACGGTGTGACGCCGATGTCGTGATTGCGGCAAAAGTCGAGGTCGTGCTGAAACTCGCGGCGCAGCAGGCTGAATGGGATCTGCGACGACACTGCCTTTGGCCAGCCGTTGCGGTCGGCCAGCCAGAGAAACTCGCATAACTGCCATGCCGAGTGGTTTGAGATTCCGAAGGAACGCACCTTGCCGGATCGCACGATTTGGTCGATGGCGGCGAGTGTCGTCTCTGTCGGCACTTCGCGATCGGGCCAGTGGATGATGTAGAGGTCGATGTAATCCGTTTGCAGCCGTCGCAGGCTGCGATCGACTTCCCGCAGAATGTGAGTCGCGGACAATCCGCGATCTTGCGGGCCGGGACCGACGGGGGCACAGACCTTCGTCGCGACGATGGCCTTGTCGCGTTGTCCGACCAGAGCCTTGCCGACGATTTCTTCGGCGACTCCACCCGCGCTACCGAGATAACGGGCATAGCCTTCGTAGACGTTGGCCGTGTCGATGAAGTTGATCCCCAAATCCATTGCTGCATGAATCAATTGGATCGCGTCGGTCTCCGCGACAGGAGTGCCAAACGTCATTGTCCCCAAACAAATCGGCGACACCATCAAGCCGCTCGAACCGAGATTGCGGTACTTCATGAATCAGGTCTCCCCCACCTATAAACGCGAATTGACGAAACAGAATGGTGCTGGCAATTCATGGCCGGCATTTGCACAAAGCCTAACGAGCAACAACGACGGAAAAGAACCGTTGCGTTCATGTCACTGCATGATCGTTCAGAATTGGTTCCATTTCTCGACTGAACCCGCTGTGGAAATGTTTGTCTACCTCGACAACTTCAAGATGTATCCGGCGGCATACATTCAAGGCCCTTACCCGGCCCTTACTTCTACTGATTCCGCCAAATGCTGAATTCTGTGTGCCTGACTTAAGTTTGTAGATGTCGCTCGCCTGAGTGTCACTTCATACGGCAAAAACTGCGCGAACTTGTGGCCCGGTCGCGCGACCCAGCAGGCAATTCGCGGAACGACTCGTTTGGTCGTTTACGTGGCCTTCCTGACTTTGCCGAAGTTGCTTGCACTTCGTGGCCTTTCTGGACGGGACGCGACAAGCCGCGGCAATTGTCCTTCGGCAGGCGGCGAAATCTGCTCGATAGGTAGCGTGCTGACGCGTTCTTGCGTCTCGCGTGATCTTTGCCAGTCACGACTAACTCCGGCGCGCCGTTACACGGGCGAGGTCGCGTTGGCCGCGAGTTTTGCTGGCCCACATGTCCCCTGACCCGCCGCCGTGACCCATGCTTTCAAAGTTTTATCAGCAATATGGATTGCGAGTACTGCTGGCAGCGGCTCTGGCTCTGCCATTCGTGTACTACCAAGCCGAAACAATTCCTTCGAACAATGACATTGAGGCTTGGCTGCCGGAAAAATCCACGGTCCGGGCCACGTACGAGGAGTTCAAGTCCAGATTCGGAGCCGAAGAGGTGATCCTCATCGGTCTCGACCAGAGCCTGGGTGATGAACTGATTGAAAGCGTTTGCGGGCGCATCGAGCGGATTCCGGGCGTCCGTCACTGCTGGTCACCGCAGCGCATGCGGGATGTGATGCGCGAGCAAACGGTCACCGAGGCCGATATTTCGCAGCGG
Source organism: Planctomyces sp. (assembly GCA_043775215.1). Lineage (GTDB taxonomy): Bacteria > Planctomycetota > Planctomycetia > Planctomycetales > Planctomycetaceae > SXKJ01. The sequence continues at coordinate 7,464 of JAYVSP010000749.1, forward strand.
CTGAGCGGCCTGTTTGTCTCGAGGGATGGAAGTCGAGCCGGCGTAGTGGCCTTGTTGTCGGACAGCGGCATCAAGGACCGAGCGGGCACTGTTGCGGACATCCAGAGTGTGTTGAAGTACTGTCAACTCGACGGTCCCCGCGTGAATGTCGCTGGCGCACCGGTCGTTGTTGCCGAACTCAATCGCCTAGGGGGCCGCGAAAGCAACAAGAAGTTCTTTATCATTTCGCTCGGCATTTGCCTGTGCTTGTTGTATTACCAGTTGCGTGACTGGCGGATCACCAGCCTGATCCTGGGCCTGACGGTCTTTGCAGTGGAGCTGTCCGTTGCAATTCTGCATTGGTGCGGCGGCGAGATGAACTTTGTCATCGACGCTTTGCCGGTGATGGTGATGGTCTTCACGTTGGAAGTCTCAGTGCATCTGTTGAGCTATTACGAGCATGCCGACAAAGACTCGGATCGCTTCGCGGTAATGTTCCAACACGCGATGAAGCCATGCATTTTGGCAACCTTCACGGCGGCGATCGGTGCGTGCTCGTTGTGCATGAGTGATTTCGTTCCGGTGCGGCAGTTCGGTTGGGCCGGAACTCTTGGTAGCGTTGTGGCGTTGGTCGTCGGACTGGTGCTGACACCGGCGGTGCTTGCAGTCTGCCCACCTCGGCCGCGCAAGCCGCAGGCGGAAAGCAGTGACCATTTCGGCAGAATTACAGACTGGTTCCTGGTCCGCAGCCGAGGAGTGCTTGTTGCGGGAAGCGTGGTCACGCTGCTCTGCGGCACCGGTTTGTACTGGCTGCAATCGCACATCGATCCGCTGGAATTCTTGCCAAAGGACAACGTCGTCTTGCGCGACGTCAAACAAATTGCTGCTGACCTGACTGACCCGGATACGATCGAGGCGACCGTTGATTTCGGCCGCAACTTGCAACTCGCCCAGATGCCATTCGTCGCCAAACTCGAGTACATTCGCCGGTTGGAACAGAAGATTGCAACACATCCGGCGGTGTGTCACACCATGTCTCTGGCCTCAATGTTTCCCAGCGAGATGCCCAGCGGACTGGAACTGACGCAACTGCTCAACCGCGCCACGAAGCGACAAAAGGACAATGACTTTCTGGCTGGAGGCGAACAATACTGGAGAATCTCGGCGAACATCCGCGACTCCGCTCAGCAATCGCAACAAAAGACCTTTGACGAACTGTCCAACCTTTTGAAGGACGATCCAATCACGCTCACGGGCATTGCTCCGCTCATCGAAACGGCACAACACGACATCTACTACGGTTTCTGGGCGTCATTCGTGTCGGCTTTCTGGATGATCATGTTGGTCATGATCGTCGCGCTGCGATGGGTCAACGCGGGCTTCATTGGCATGCTGCCCAACCTGGCACCGATTATGGTGGTGTTTGGTTTCTTGGGTTGGATCGGCCACCCGGTGGATATCAGCATGATGATGTCCGGCAGCATCGCGATGGGCATCGCCGTCGACGGCTCCTTCCATATGCTGGTTCGCTATCAGGAAATCTGGAAAGCCACTGGCGACAAGGCACTTGCTACTCGTCAGGCTTTGCAAGAAACCGGTCCCCCGATTTTTCAATCGACAGTCATTATGTCGATTGGCATGTTAGCTTTGACGTTTAGCAGTTTTGGGCCGACCGCCATGTTCGGCTGGTTGATGGGTGCCACGTTGCTGGCCTCGCTGGTGGGGGACTCGGTGCTGCTACCCTGCATGTTGGGTTTCTTCCACACGCGGCGGTTGGCGGAACTTCAAGAAGAATCGCAAGCGGCCATTAAGTCGCAGGCGACAAGCACTTCTGACCGGCGGCAAGGGCCACATTTCCTGCAAGTGCTTCGGAATCGCTACCGCTTGTTTGCCTTCCGCAATCGTGACGATGAACCAAGTACGTGAACCTTTCTTTAGGTTCTGGCGGATTGCCTCAAGAAACAGGGCTTCTCAAAGTCTGCGGGTTGAGTCAATCAGTCCGAGCCTCACTGTTTCGCTTGGGACGATCTGGTCACTCGCCGAAAGATGGTGGTTGTGAAATCAACCTCCTCGTCTAGAATATCTCGCGTGGCCGCCCTACTGGAATGTGGGCCGTCGTGGGGAAAGGGCTTCCCCGCCACTTCACCCTTTCTGTCGGAATTTTCCTGAAACTATGACGATGCATTATCACATTCTGTTAACCGGTGCGACCGGTCTGCTAGGTCGATATCTCCTGCGCGACCTGCTGCTGGCCGACGTCCCTGTCGCAGTGGTGGTTCGCGGCAGCCGCCGTCAGTCAGCAGAAGACCGAATTGAAGCACTGATGGGCACTTGGGAAGACCTCTTGCAGCGCGAGATGCCTCGCCCGCATGTCTTTGAAGGCGACATCTGCGAAACGGACCTCGGCCTTGATGACGCGGGCAAACGCTGGATCGAAGACAACTGCGACTCGGTGTTGCACAATGCCGCCAGCCTGAACTTCATCGCCACCAGCGAAGACGGCGAACCGTATCGCTCCAACGTGCGCGGCACAGAGAATGTCCTCGAACTCTGCCGCCAGACTGGCATCCATGACTTCCACCATGTGTCCACCGCATATGTCTGCGGATTGCGGCACGGCCGAATCATGGAATCTGAACTCGACGTTGGACAGCAGCTCAGCAATCCTTACGAAGAGAGTAAGGTCCAAGCGGAAAAACTGGTCCGCAGCGCGAAGTTCCTCAGTCCACCGACGGTCTATCGTCCCGCGATTATCGTCGGTGACTCGCAGACCGGATTCACATCGACGTTTCACGGCTTTTACGCCTGTCTCGAATTGGCCCATACGCTGGTCACTTCAATGGGCGTCGTCGGTTCCAACACGGTTGGCGAAACCAAGACCCGCATTTCGCTTGACGGCAACGAAACGAAAAACTTCATTCCAGTCGATTGGGTTTCCGCCGTCATCAGCCACATCGTGACGCACCCACAACATCACGGCCAGACGTTTCACCTGACCCCGCGCCAGCGAGTCACCGTGGCGATGATCCGTGATGTTCTGGAACAAGCTTACGGTTTCAAAGGGACTGAATTCAGCGGCTATGGCAAGCCGATCGACAACCCGAATGACATCGAGAAGCTCTTCTATGAGCACATTCGGGTCTACAATTCGTACTGGCGCGACGATCCCGAATTCGACACCAGCAATCTCGCCGCCGCTTGCCCGCACCTGCCATGTCCAACGATGGATGAAAAACTCCTCGCCATGCTCTCCAGCAAAGCCATGGACATGGACTTCAAATGGCGTGATAAGCCGATCAAGCGCCAATCAGTTCCGGTTGGCTAGAGCGTCGTTGCGATCCTGCGCTCGTCCCTTTTGGGGTCCGCGTCGGGCATGGATGACAATCCGGCATTTGATCGCGGTTTTCTTCAGCTAAGTTTGCGGGGGCATTCCGCCAGAGTACGCGAATGGCAAAGAGGCTCGGCAGCACGATTCCCGTCTACCGAGATTCGCAAGATTGCGGTCCGCAGTCTGAAGTAGGCGAGGTTGCGGTACAAGATGTCCAGAATCTGGACAAAGCAAAGCTCTACATCGCACGACCGTAAATCGTCATTCCACAGGCTCTCCGCGTCGCAAGTTCACGACGCGGAGAGTTATGCCCCGCTTAGGCTTAGGACCGGCGCATCAATAACTGTCGTAGCCGAAGTCGCCAGACTTCGGATCTGAACTCTGGCGAGTTCAGCTACGTCAGACAGTTATTGATGCGCCGGTCCTTA
>JAYVSP010000750.1:0-3693 GCA_043775215.1 Planctomyces sp.
CTGGGATGCATCCCAGCTTTCGATTGCGGCGGAGCCGCTTTTTTTGTCTTTCGTTTCTCGCGAAATCGCAGATATTCCAAAAGTGGCTCCGCCACAAACCAAAGCTGGGATGCATCCCAGCACTCCAAAAAAAAGTGCGACATCAAAACTCGCGCGTCGGGTTCGTTTGTGTCCGAGTGTGATGATCGTGGCGCTCGCCGCATCGCTGGCGTTCGGGCAGATTGCGTTTGCTGATACTGCGACTGAGGCAGTGTTGTTCAATCGGGACATCCGGCCGATCTTGTCAGACGTGTGTTTTCAGTGCCACGGCCCGGACGCGAAACAACGCAAGGGAGACTTGCGGCTCGACAAAGACGAGCAACTGTTCGCCGATCGTGAGGGGCATCGAGTGCTCGTCCCCGGCGAGCCTGCGAAAAGCGAGTTGTTCCGGCGGCTCATTGCGACCGATGACGACGAACGCATGCCGCCGCCAAGCAGTGGTAAACGGCTCTCGCCTCAGCAAATCGAAATGATTCGGCGGTGGATCGCACAAGGTGCCAAGTGGCAATCGCACTGGGCGTTTCTTCCTCCTGCGCGACCGAAGTTGCCGGCGATGAAAAACATCGAATGGCCCAAGAATGCGATCGACCACTTCGTGCTCGCGCGGCTGGATGCCGAAGGACTGAATCCTTCTGCCGAGGCCGATCGCGCGACGTTGTTGAGGAGATTGACGCTCGACTTGACCGGACTGCCTCCGACTCCTGACGAGATCGAGGATTATCTGTCGGACGCTGCGCCGGACGCTTATGAAAAAGTGACTGACCGCTTGCTGGCGTCGCCGCGTTTCGGCGAGCGGTTCGCTCGACCGTGGCTGGATGCGGCGCGTTACGCCGACACGTCCGGCTATCAATCGGATGGCGACCGCAGCATGTGGCGGTGGCGCGATTGGGTCATCGAAGCATTCAACGACAACCAGCCGTTCGACGAATTCACGATTGAGCAACTTGCCGGCGACCTGCTACCGAATGCGACGCTCGATCAAGTGCTCGCCACCGGCTTCAACCGCAATCATCGCGGAAACGCCGAGGGAGGCATCATCCCGGAAGAGTACGCGGTCGAGTACGTCGTTGATCGCGTGGACACGACCGCGACCGTGTGGCTCGGCCTGACGCTCGGATGTTGTCGCTGTCACGATCACAAGTTCGATCCGTTCTCGCAGCGCGAGTATTACCAACTCTTCGCCTTCTTCAACAACGTGCCGGAAAAAGGCCGAGCGATCAAGGTCGGCAACTCACCCCCGTTTGTGAAGACGCCGACGCGTGAACAGCAGCAAGAGAGTGAAGCGTTGGTCAAGAAATATTTGCGAACTGAAGCTGACCTCGAGGCGCGAAAAGCACGATATCCGAAAAAGCTCGAAGAAGTCCGCAAACGAGCGGCGGAGAAGGATTGGTCGAATTGGTCGATCAATCGCGGGCTCACGTTACATCTCCCGCTGGACGGAAACCTCGATGCGAAAGTCCGTGACGTGGAGAATCCGCTCCAAGGCAAAATGGTTGGTGGCGACTCTCAATTCAGAGCGGGCAAAATCAAAGAAGCGGCTGTTTTTGATGGTCAACGCCGAGTCAACGTCGGCGATGTGGCGAACATCGGCTTCTTCGATAAGTTCTCCATGACGGCCTGGATTCGTGCAGATTCCGAGTCGGGAACGATTCTGTCCCGAATGACCGATGATTCGAATGCCGATGGCTACAACCTCTGCCTCGACCGTGGCAAGCTGCAGCTCAACCTTTGCAAACGTTGGTTGGATGACGCGCTCAGAATCGAAACTGTTGAGCCAATTCCAATGAATCAATGGGTCCACGTTGCAGTGATCTACGATGGCTCGCGCAGCGCAAGTGGGGTCAACTTTTACGTCGATGGCTGGCCGGTTAGGGAGAAGATTTTACTCGACGAACTCAATCAGTCCTTTGCCTCGAAAGATCCTTTCCGAATTGGTTCTGGTGGATTTACTCCGGCGTTTCGCGGATTGATTGATGACCTGCGACTCTTTGATGTCGCCCTGAGTCACGAAGAGATTTCGGTTCTGGCGGCTTCCGAAACCATCACCGAGATACTTACGCAGGCACCGAAAGCCATTGGGTGGATCGGATTCCGGCCTGGTGATGATAGTGATACACGGCGACTCGAGCTTTTCTCTCGTAAGTTGGACTACGCCTATAAAACTGAACTCGCTCATCCCGATATCCTTGACGCATACGACTTGTTGCAAGATCTGCGGCGGCGGCAGAAAGAACTGGTCGAATCATTTCCGACGACGATGGTGATGCGCGAACTTCACGAACCGAAACCAACAACTGTTCTGATTCGAGGAGCATACGACCGGCCGGGCGAGCAGGTCACTCGCGACGTGCCGAAAGCGTTGCCGGTGGCGTTCGCGAAGGGCGAGTCAGTGAATCGGCTCGATCTTGCGCGATGGCTGGTCTCGCCAGACAATCCGCTGACAGCACGAGTCACAGTGAATCGGTTTTGGGCGCAGTTGTTCGGACAAGGTCTTGTAAAGACGGTCGATGATTTCGGCTCGCAAGGAGACTGGCCGTCGCATCCGGAGTTGCTCGATTGGCTGGCGACCGACTTCGTCGGGAAATCCGAAATCCGAAACTCGAAATCCGAAACAGGAAACTTGCGACTCTCCACGGACCACACGCCACTCAATTGGGACATCAAGCGTTTGATCCGCACGCTCGTTACCTCAGCGGCGTACCGCCAGTCGTCGCGAGTGACGGCCGAACTGATTGCTCGCGATCCAGAGAATCGGTTGCTGGCCCGCGGGCCGCGGGCGCGGTTGTCGGCCGAGATGGTGCGCGATCAGGCTCTGGCTGCGAGCGGCTTGTTGACCGAACGATTGGGGGGGCCGTCGATCAAGCCGTATCAGCCGGAAGGTTTGTGGGATGACCTGCAAAACACCGAAAAGTACGTTCAAGATCATGGCCCCAGTTTGTATCGCCGCGGTTTGTATGTCTTCTGGAAACGAACGATCGCTCCGCCGGTGATGGTCACTTTCGACGCTGCGGGCCGCGAAGCATGCACCGTGCGCGAGACTCGCACCAACACGCCATTGCAGGCGCTGGCACTGCTGAATGAAGTCGGCTTTGTCGAGGCGGCGCGCAAACTGGCCGAGCGGACATTGCAACACGGCGGCTCCGATGTGGATGCCCGATTGCGGTTCGCGTTCCGGTTGGTGCTCACTCGCAATCCGTCTGATCCAGAAATGTCCGTGTTACGGCGCGGACTGGACCGCCATCTGGAACATTACCAACGCCATCCGAAAGATGCCGCCGAAGTGCTCACCACAGGTGAAGCGCCCACCGACAGTTCGTTCCACGCGACGGAACTCGCCGCCTGGACGGCGATCAGCGGTTTGATCCTGAACTTGGACGAAGCGGTCACGAAAGAGTAGTAGAAGTTTGCAGTTTCGAAGAGCACAACAAAGAGACCTGGCCACCTGGCCCCTTTCTACTTCCCCCCCATTCTACTTCCCACTGATGACGAGGCGGAGCAGCAGGTGCGGGTGAACTTTTGAGTGACCGACGGAGACACCTTGCCTGCCGGATCGGTGCCTAGTGCCACATCTCGGAAGTAGGGTTTCATGAAAACGGAAAATTGTATATTTCCCGCCGGTCCTCGATTTTGAGGCGGGAGGTCAAGTCATGCCAG
>JAYVSP010000751.1:0-6245 GCA_043775215.1 Planctomyces sp.
TCGATCATTCTGCCAATCCGGACGGGGACAGGCAGAATGATGAGAGGGCAGAATGATCAAAAGCAGTAGGCGACTCGGTCGATTTGCGCATCATCGAACCTGAGTTTGGATTGCGGCTCTGCCGGGCCAAGATCTGTCGTTTATTCTGGCCTACTCCACGAACTGAAACTCATTGCTGCCGAGTAACGCTTGAGCGTATTGTCGCCAAGCGGCCTCGCGCGAGACGCCGTCCGCTTCGGAAGCCTGAAAAAACTCACGGGCAGTTGCAATTTCATCGTCCGTCCCGTCGCGTTGGAACAACTCGCGGTAAGCTTGGCGAATCTGGTTGGACAAGTCGCTCGCGGATTCGGATTGAACTCGGCGAACCAACGCCGCTGCGCGCGCTTGCACGAACGGGCTATTGAACAAAAACAGTTGCTGCAACGGCGTCGTCGTCGGCACGCGAGCGGCCGTGTGCGAGACGGGGTCCGGGAAATCGTGCAGCCGCAAGATGTCCGACAACTCGCGGCGTTTGACGACTCCGTAAATCGTGCGCCGAGCGTTGCCGGAATCCGAAAGCTCCAGCGGCGCGCCGCCCAGCGACGTCGTCAACTCACCGGCCGCGACAAGCATCGCGTCACGCCATGCTTCGACATCCAGCCGCCGGAGCGGCATCCGCGCGAGCCAGATGTTGTCGGGGTCGGCGTCTCTCACCTCGGCCCCTCGCTCTAACCCTCTCCCCGGAGTACCGGGGCGAGGGGACCGGACGGATTGTTGTCGATATGTTGCCGATAACACGATTTCGCGATGCAGCCACTTCATCGACCAGCGGTGCTCGACAAACCGCGCTGCAAGATCGTCGAGCAAATCGGGATGCGACGGCCGTTCGCCCTGAGTGCCGAAATTGCTCGGCGTTGTCACCAGGCCCCGGCCGAAGTGGTTTGTCCACACGCGATTGACGATGACTCGCGCGGCGAGCGGTGCGGCGTCCGAGATGATGGCCTCCGCCAGTTCGCGACGGCCGCTGCCGTTGCGAAACGGAGTTCGCTCTTCCGCAGACAGCACCGACACGAATCGCCGCGAGACGATTGCTCCGGCATTCGCCGCATTTCCGCGCACTTGAACGGCGACGTCCTGCGGTACGTTCGATTTGTATTCCAACTTCGTTCGATGCGGACCGTCGGGCAGCACATGCAAACTCGCCTCGGTGATGCCGAACGCCGAAGGGGTGTCGATGTGCGGCGTCTTGCGGAGTTGCACGATCTGCTCGCGCAGCGGCTCAATTTTTACAGCCGCGTCTTGCTTGACGGCGTCCGTCGCGTTCGCTTCGGCCGCCATCTTTTGCAGCTTGTCGATCTCGGCTTGCAGCTCTTTGATCTTGCCGCGCGCTTGAGCCGCCACCGTCGCCAAGCCGGCAGCGATGATCGGACGGTCTTCGAGATTGATGCTCGCCAGCACGCCCGCCAGTCCGTAGTAATCCTGCTGCGTGATCGGATCAAACTTGTGGTCGTGGCATCTTGCGCAGGCCAGCGTCAGGCCCAGGAACGTGCCGCCAATCGCTTCGATCCGCTCTTCCCATTCTTCAGCCACGACCTGTTTGATGACGTTGTGGTCGAGCTTCAGTTCCTTCCAATACGACGGGCTGAGGCCGAGAAATCCGAGTGCCGCGACATCTGCCGGCTCGAAGTTCGGGAGCATGTCGGCCGCGAACTGGTTGCGAACGAAATCGTCATACGGCAGGTCTGCGTTAAACGCGCGCACGACCCAATCGCGATACAACCACGGCTGGCCGTCTCCTTGCCGCCAGCTCTCGCCGATGTCGCAGTACCGCGCCAGGTCGAGCCAATGCCTAGCCCACCGCTCGCCGTACTGAGGTGAGGCCAGAGTTCGTTCGACCAATCGCTCGAACGCATCCGGCGAATTGTCGGCTTCGAACTCTCGCACCTCGTCGTGTGTTGGAGGCAAACCTAGTAGATCGAACTTCAACCGCCGGATGAGGACTCGCTTGGATGCCGGCTCGGAGGGCACGAGACCGTGTTCGCGTTGAGCTGCGAAGACGAAGTCGTCGATGTGCGTGCCCGGCCAGCTTCCTCCATCATTCGCCATCAGGGAGTTGACGCCCCCCGCTCGCCGGGAGACACGTAGCGGCTGAAACGCCCAATGCTTTCGACCTTCCGCGATGTCGATTGACCTTCGAGCCACAGCAGTGCTGGCAGCCACGGGGAACGGCAGACCGCGACGAACCCACTCCGTCAGCACGGCGATCTCGGCTTCCGGCAACTTGCCCGACGGCGGCATTTGCACATTCTCGTCGTCGTATTTGATTGCCGTCAGCAATAGGCTTTTCTCGATGTCACTTGCAACCGCCGCCGGCCCGGTGTCGCCGCCACGAAGAATTGCGTCGCGGCTATCGAGCAATAGCCCGCCTTTCAGCTTCTCCGCCTTCGTGGAATGACACGCAAAGCAACGTTGCACCAAGACGGGCCGGACTCGCTTCTCGAAGAACTCGATATCGGCCGGCGAATCTCCGTCAGCCGCAACCGCGGTGGCGGTGATGCACATCCAAAGTAATGCCATTCCACCGCGCATCGAATGAAACTCCCCCACCGACCCCGCGTCGGCGGTTAACTGCCTTATGGCTACGTGACGTCCAAGCCATCCAATCAGAGCCATTAAAGTCGGTAGCCACAAGGTAGCAAGCCACCGACGTGGATCTGTGGGCAAATTTGATGCGCCCGCCAAAAGTCCGATTTGATGTGCGGAAGGTTTTCAACGTGCCCACGTTTCACAGCAGTTCCGGCAGGTAACCTGCCCCACGATTTTTGGCGGGCGCATCGATTTTGTTATCGCAGTCGCAACTCGGTCGACGAGACGTCTCGGCGAAACTCCGATTCAGAAAGTTCGTCAAACAGATCTCTCACTGCGGGTGCGAGCATGAGCCATGACAGCGTGCGGAACGATTCGCCGTCACTTCGGCCGGCGACGAGAAAGCGGCAACCGTTGTCACGAATCTCATTCAGCGCGGCGAGCATTTCTGACTTAGAGCCACCGTAGTATTTCGGCTGCACGATGCGTTCGGCCGTGTCGAGACCAACTACGAAGACCGTCTTGGGAAACAGACGCGACTTAGCGACAAAAGTCGGAGCCGCTGACAGCACCAGTGGTCGGTCTTGAAACTGGCGGCGTCGGGACTCGATCGTCAAGAAATCGAGCGGCGGCTTGTCGACGTTGACGACCGACATTTCAAACGCCACACCATTTCCAAGTCGGCGTTCGGCGGCGGCGGCGAGTTCGCGATGCCCTTCGTGCAGCGGATTGAACGAGCCGGACAACAATCCAGCAATCGGCTGTTTGGGATCCGTCACGATGGCCCCAGAAGGCATTGACCAGGCGAACGGAGTGCGGCCGTAGCAAACTCCGGCGACTAGAAGATCTGCGATGAGCGATTCGTGCGTCAGTTCGTCATTCAGCGTCAGCGACAAATCGACCGACTGATGCACACCGCAGGCTTCGGCGGCGGCTCGCAGCAACAGGTTTGCGGCGACACGCTCCTCGCCCAGCCGGTCGCGATGACCTTTGTCAAAACGGATACCGAACAGCCATGTCCCCGTGAGTGACTGCGCGGCGACCCACGCTCGATGATCACCGCGTTTCGGCCGATCACTGATCAGCGAGGCCGTGCAACTCAATCCAATCGGGTGTGCAGTGGACGGGTCGATTTGGCGAGCGTGTCGGAGCGCGCTGGCAGCCATCGCTAAAGCAGTCTCACCTCCGCAGCACTGCTCCGGATCGCGTCCCAGCCACTGCGTGAGCGCGAACGGCGAGTACGGAACGACGCCCTCTAGCATAAAGGCGGAAGCTCCCGGCACGGTCAACAGGTCGGAAATTGCCAGACTGCCGCCGCCGGTCACAGCAAGAACCGCTCGCCGGCCGCTCTGAAGAAGCGCCGGGATCAAACCGAGTCGCGAGTCAATTTGTTTATTCGCGTTCACGTTGTCGTACCGCGTAGTTTGGCCAACTCAACTTCCAGCGCATGCCGCGCCATCCGCTCTTGTTCCAGAGCGGCCTCAATCTCACGAGCATGCTCCACAGCGCGAGCAGCTCGCTCTTCGGCTTGGCTGGCCTGTGCTTCGGCTTGGCTGGCCTGTGCTTTGGCTTGGCTGGCTTGTGCTTTGGCTTGGCTGGCTTGTGCTTCACCGGTCAGCAGTCGAGTACCGGTCTTCGCGTCGTATAAACCCAACTCCAGACCTTCCAGCCGAATCATGAGTCCCAGTTCCTCGCTGAGGATTCCTTGCGTCTCGTCCATTTCGAGCGGCATGTAGCGGCTGCCGATCAGTCGATAACCGCGCAGCGCCGGCTCGAAAAAATCCCGCTCCGGGTCGAAGAGAAAATACTCGCGCACACCGAGCCGGGCATATAACCGCATTTTTGATCCAAGGTCTTTGTGGCCGGTCTTGCGTGACGTGGTTTCCAGCACAAAGCAGGGAGCCGCTCCTTCTTCCCACAGTTTGAAGACTCGCCGATTGCGCTGTGCGACATTCTTGACGACGAACAAGTCTGGCGCAACGGACTTCTTCGGATTTCCCTCGACGAAATAGATCAGCAAGTTGCCCGAAACATAGACCTGCTGACCGGCGAAGAAACTTTTGAGCAGTTCGATCAGCCAGGTCATCCAATTTCGATGCAAATCAGTTTCGGCCATGGGCTGCCCATCGGATTCGGGATACTCGATTTCGAGGCAAGGCTGCGTGGCGACTGTCATGGCATGGTGCTCCGTGGCTCCAGAACAGGCAGCAGTTTATCAGATGCGCGGGTGGCATGACACGCCGAAAGTCACTGTGCAATGAGACGATGCGAGTGGCCGGTTGTTGCCGCCACTCCTAGAATCTTCCGCGACCGACATCAGTAACTCCAGAGAGGTACCAGCATGTTTCAAGTCTCGCAACACATCGACTTCTGCTACGGGCATCGTTTGCTGAATTATGCGGGAAAGTGCCGCAATCTGCACGGCCACAACGGGCGAGCAGTCATCGTGCTGGAAAAAGAGGAATTGGATTCTCGCGGCATGCTGATGGATTTTACGGACATCAAGCAGGTCGTGAGGACGTGGATCGACGAGCAACTCGATCACCGCATGATCCTGCACGAGAACGATCCGGCATTGCCGTATCTCAAAAACCTTGGCGAGCCGCTGTTCATTCTGCCGGTTAATCCGACCGCCGAGAACATCGCCAAGACGATCTTCGACTTCACCAAGTCGCAGGGCTTCCCGATTGTGGAAGTCTCGCTGTGGGAAACTCCGAACGCCATCGCAACCTATCGGGCGTGAGGGCCGTTTTTCTGAATTTCTCGGCAAGCTTTCGCGGAGGTCGCCGAACCACTTCCCGTTGAGGCCATTGGTGCCTGCGAATTCTTTTTTGGCCGGAATGAATCGGAGACGGGATCATGATCAAGCAAGCGATTTACGGTGTGACGGCATTGGGGGCTTTAGCGACGTTTGTCTTTGGACGGGATGTGGCGAGTTATGTTCGGACCTGGGGCAATTCGGTGCGGGAATCGGTGAAACGGGAAGTGCCCATCGACTTTGAAGTCTCTCGGGCTCGCGAGCTGGTCGAGAATCTCTTGCCCGAAATCCGCAATTGCATGCACGTCATCGCCGAGCAGGAAGTCGATGTCGAACAATTGACGGCTGAGTTGGCTCGTCGCGAAGCAGAGTTGGCAATTCAAAAAGATGTCATCCTTTCGCGACAAGTGGACTTGAAGTCGGGACAGGCGCGTTTCACGTTCGCCAGCCAGTCCTACTCGGCGGATCAAGTGCGCAGCGATCTGGCCAAGCGGTTTGACCGGTTCAAGGTCTGTGAGGAAACGCTCAAGAAGGAAAAGCAGGTTCTGGACGCTCGGCAGAAGGCGCTGCACGCGAACCGCGATAAGCTGGATAACATGCTTGGCGCCAAAACGGATCTGGAACTGCAAATCGAGCAGCTCGAAGCCCGGCTCAAAGCGGTGCAAGCGGCTGAGACCGTCAGCACCGTCAGCATCGACGATTCTGAGCTGACTCGCGCCAAGAAGCTGATCCGCGAACTCAACAAGCAACTCGATATTCGCGAGAAAATCATGGCCAGCGATGGAAAGCTGACAGACCTGATCCCCACCGAACCGAAGCATACGGCTCCGAAGGATCTCGACGCGCAGATCGAAGCCCACTTCAATCCGCGGGCCGAGACGCAAAAGATCGTCAAACTGGATGTCTTGATGCCATAACGTAG
>JAYVSP010000752.1:0-2692 GCA_043775215.1 Planctomyces sp.
CACGAGACGTCAAACGGAGAATGACATCTTGTCGAGCGCCCGCCCTCGCTGGCGCTTCGGGTTAGTGTGGGCTGCCAGGATTTGTGGGCACACCCCTGAAAGTGAGCGAATATTAGCAGTCATCGCCCAATTCGCCGAGCTTGCGAAGAAACGTGTCGGAAACAGGTTGGCGAATCGCGGATTGACTCAGTACCGGCAAAACGGCAGGATGCTTACGGCATAATTGACGGTCAATGACGTCTTCCCGGAAACGATTGCAATGAGCCTCGTGATTTGCCTTTTGGCTGCTGCTGAATCCGTTGAACAGATTGCTGCGTGGTTGTCTCAGCCGGTGGAGATCGTGCAAACAGTTTTGTGGAGCGGTTTGGCGACCGGTTTGGGGCTGGCCACGCTGCATCTTCTGACCATGCTGGTGACTCGTTGGGGCGATCGGTCGATTGGCTGGAAGTCACTCGTTTGCTCGGTGCTGGTGCATGTTTCCTGCGTGTTTGGTTTGGTGACGATCAATCCGCCTGAGCATCTCCGACCGGCGAGTGCCAATGCCGAAGAGGAAGTCGAACCGCTTGTGCAGATTCAGACCGTGGCAGAGTCTCGTGGGGCCTCTGACTTCGCCGAAAAAATCGCAAGCTCGCAAAGTGGTAACACGCCGGTCTGGGAAAAACTGCCGAACGCTCCCGACCAAGAATTGATGCGCACCAACCGCTCGGCAGCGAAGCTGGTGCCGTTGGAAGGTCCAGAACGCCAGCCCGGAACGCTGACTGCTCCCGATCTTCAAGTGGCTGACAACACGGCGCTTCCCGATGGACCTGACGTTCGTCCGGAGTTGAAACAGACGGCCCCGCAAAATCCAACACGTGTGGAAGCTGCCGCTCCGCTGAAGGTCGATGATCCGACCGCCGAATCCCGGCCGGAAGTCCGTGTCCCTGCATTCGCGCCGACCAAGCGAGGCAACTCTGCCGATGCGGCCTCCGAAATCGTCACCCGGAAGCCAGCCGTCGGCGCGGCGGAGCGTATCGCTCCGCAGATTGATTCGCCGCCGCTGGATTCATCGACGCCGTTGCCCGTGCCCGAAGGACTGCCGGCCGCGCCCTCGAAGACCGCGATCCCGGTGGATAGCAAAATCGGCGGCAGCGGCCTGCGACGCACCGGTCCGGCACCGTCGTCGTTGCCAGGGGACGAGGCCGAGTCGGTCGTTGAAAAACCGGCCGGAGGCAATGTCGGCGGTTCACCGTTCTCGCGACTGCGAACTCGCACTTTGCGCGGCCAAGAATCGGGTGGTTCTGAAAAGTTTCATGCCGAGCGAAAAGCGCATACCCCCGACTCGCTTCCCGGTGATTCGGTGGCCGTCCGCGACGGAGTTCGCACAGAACTTCCCAACGACGGCCTGACGCCGCGACTCGTCAAACCGAACTTTGACGCATCGAAAATCGGCAAGCGGACGACGATCCCGCCGATCTACGAGCGTCGGAATTTGGGGCGCCGACGCGAAACGGCTCGAAAATACGGCGGCACCGATGCGTCCGAGAAGACCGTCGAACTGAGCCTCCGCTGGCTTTCCGCGCACCAAGACCCCGAAGGTTTTTGGGATGCTGACGGCTTTGGTTCCCGCTGCCCCGACGGCGACCGATGTACCGGCCCCGCAGGTCTCGTCAAAGTGGATGAGGAAGGAATCGATCGACTCAACGCCGGAAAACAGGCCGATACCGGAGTCACGGCATTGGCTCTGCTGGCGTTCCTCGGCGCGGGATACACGCACGAAGAAGGCCAGTACGCGGACCAAATCGATCGCACCCTGAGTTGGCTGATCCGCCAACAACGAGCGGATGGATATCTCGGCGGCAAGGCCACGCACTTCGAGCAGATGTACTGCCACGCCATGACGACCTATGCGCTGGCCGAGGCCTATGGCATGCAAAGCGATCTCTCGTCGGATGCTCGCTTGCGTGAACCACTGGTCCGTGCCGTGGGATACATCGTCGAGAATCAGAATCCGGATGGTGGCTGGCGCTATGTTCAAGGACAATCCAGCGATATGAGCATCTTCGGCTGGCAACTCATGGCGCTGAAGAGTGCCGAGATTGCGGGACTTTCAGTTCCCGACAGCACCAAAGCCAAGATGGTCCAGTTCTTGAAGGATCGCAGCCTCGGTCAGAACAAAGGGCTGGCCGGATATCGTTTGGTGGGCGGTCAGCCGCTTCCGCCCACCGATTCGATGACGGCCGAGGCGCTGTTCTGCAAGCAGATTCTGGGAATCTTGCGCACGAACGCGGCCAGCACTGAGGCGGTCAACCACATGCTGCAACGATTGCCGAAGCCGTCAACACACAATTTGTATTACTGGTATTACGGCACCTTGGCGATGTACCAGTATGGCGGGAGTCCTTGGCGGCAATGGAACGAGGCGTTGCGCGACACGCTGATCGCTGAGCAACGGACTCGTGGTCATCTGGCCGGAAGTTGGGATCCAAAGGTTCCGTGGGGGGCATACGGCGGCCGAATCTTTTCGACGGCCGTCAGCACTCTGTGCCTGGAAGTCTATTACCGCTTCCTGCCCCTGTATCAAATGGGCGGCCAGTACGAAGATGCCACGGACCGCTAGTGCCACATCTCTCAAACAGCGTTGCATGAGGTGATTAGTCGCTCCAGGCTCCGGCTTTTGCTCAGTTTAACGCGGCGATGCGGCGAGACAAAT
>JAYVSP010000753.1:0-5295 GCA_043775215.1 Planctomyces sp.
GGTGCGGCAACTCACGAAACGTTTTGGAGAATTGCCATCCGAGATTCGCTCGGCAATCGAGAATAACCGCGAACCGTCCAAACTTGACGAATGGCTTGATGGCGTCGTGACAGCCCGGTCGCTGCGGAATCTGGGAATTCGCTGATCCACGATTGCGAACCGAATGGAGATGTGATGCTGCCGACTCATACCAAGCGTGACGCCCTGCTCTCTTTGCTCGCCGGCTACGGTCACGTCGCTGTCGCGTTCTCCGGCGGGGTTGACAGCGCCGTGGTTGCCCGTGCGGCGCGCGAAGCGTGTGGCGACAACGCGGTCGCAGTGACGGCGGTCAGTCCCAGCTTGGCATCAGGCGAGTTGGAACAGGCGCGCGAACTCGCGGCGCTGATCGGCATTCGGCATGTCGTGCTCGGCACGCAAGAGTTTGAGAACGACGACTATCTCAAGAACCCCGCGAACCGCTGCTACTTCTGCAAGTCCGAGTTGTACTCGCGGCTCGAATCGCGGCTGGACGAGTTGGGTGTCGATGTGATCTGCAACGGCGCGAACCTTGACGACGTTGGCGACTATCGCCCTGGCATGACGGCCGCGAAGGAGCACTCCGTGCGCAGCCCGCTCATTGAGGCCGGCCTCACGAAGGCTGACGTGCGAGAGCTTGCCAACTACTGGGCACTCCCCTGCTGGGACAAACCCGCGATGCCCTGTTTGTCGAGCCGCATCGCTTACGGAGTCGCCGTCACTCCTGAACGAGTTCGCCGCATTGATGCCGCCGAACAATTCCTGCGTCGCGAGTTCGGCCTACGCGAATTCCGAGTCCGCTGCGAAGCCAACGATCTCGCCCGCATTGAAGTGGCGTTGAGGGAAGTCACACCGCTGCTGAACCTGACTACCTTTGAGAGCATCTCTCGCGAATTGCGTTCGCTTGGCTTCCGTTGCGTGACGCTTGATCTGGAAGGATTCCGGTCGGGCAGTCTCAATGCGCTCGTGCCGCTGGAAAGCCTGCGAGCGACCCTCGGATGAGACGCTTCGGAGGCTCGATCGTGAAGTGTTCCTCTTGTCGGCCATCGATTCATCCACGCAGCGGCTTGTCTCGGATGGACGCCGTTGTGTTGATTGGCGTCACCGGATTTTTACTAGGGATGGTCGCTTTGCCGTCACGTCTTGGTAACCATCGCCCCGCCCGCAGAATGGAGTGCCAGAACAACCTGAAGAACATCGCGTTGGCGACGCTGCAATACGCGGCAACGAATGACGGCCGAATGCCACTGTTGGACGATGGTCAATTTGGCTGGCCGGTCGCCATGTTACCGCAGTTGGACAATGCCGCGCTGTACCGGGGTCTGAAGGAAGACCCTTTGGTCGTTGAGAAGGCATGGAGGATGTCGACGGCGCCCTTGTTGATCAAAGTGCTGGCATGCCCAGTCGACACGTCCAATGCTGGGCAGCATCTTGGCCTGAGCTATGTCGCGAATGCCGGCTGGGGACGATTTCTGGTTGATGAAAAAACGGAAGCGGTGTCGGAGAGCCATCCGCACTCTTCCGATGTCGATTGGAATCGCGACGGCAAAGTGACCGACGAAGAGCGATCTCTGGCTCGGTCGACCGGTGTATTTTGGCGAGTTCATTCGGACGTCCAATCCATGACGCTCGACGAACTTGCCGAAGCTGACGGACAATCGCAAACGATCCTCTTTACGGAAAACATGAACGCTCGAAATTGGCTGTCGCGCAAAACGTTTGACATTGGATTTGTCGCTGGAATGGACCGAATCGAGTTTGCATCCAATACGGATCCGACTCAGCAGTTGAAAGTGACGTCGGCAAGGCTCGGCCCTTTTGCGATCCAGCCGACGCCACGCGTACTGCCGGGCCGTTCGCCCGTCCCCAGCTCGAATCACACCGACATTTTCAACACGGCCTTTGCCGATGGCCGAGTTGAAGCAACGAACGTCAATATCGACTCGCGAGTCTACCTCCAACTAATGACTCCCAACGGCATCGCCCACGGAGAATCAGAAAGCCAGTCGGAGTGACATGTCACAACCAAAATCTCATTGAGTAAGCGGCTCAAAGTACTCCTTTCAAAAAAACGAATTGACACGTTTCCGCAATTGGAACTATCAATCGCCCGTCTGGTGGTTTCCCGCTAACAGACGTCCCCTCCTCGCCTGATTCCAGGCGGTCTCACTTCGCTCTATTCCCCTGCCCTTCTCCGTCTTGATGGCCGTGGTTCACACGCCGTCGAATCCCACCTCGCCTGCTTTTCACGGACTTCGCCATGAACTCAAGCCATTCGCTTTCTGACGATGTGTCGACCAACGCCGTGGCCGGCCGCGTTCACGAGGCCGCTCGCGTTGTGATGTGTGTCGCCGATCCGGCTATTCGCGATCGGTTCGCGCGGGTCGCCACCGAGTTCGCCGTGCTCGACATCGCCTCCACGACGGATCGTGCCATCCCCTTGCTGCTTCGCGAGCCGGCGGCGCTGCTCATCATTGACGAGCAGTCACTACTGACCGCCAACGGATTCGATCCTGGCACTCGGAATGTCCGCGAACTGGCCGCCGCCGTTGCGACCAATTTGGGCGGAACGCAGTTGCTGATCTTGGCTACTCATGGAAGTGTCGCCACGCTGCCCAGCGCTCTGCGTTCCGAAGATCTGAACTCGCGAGTCACCGTACTCAATCCGCTCGGCCTGACAGGCGATGCGGTACGAACGCTGATGACGCTGACGATTCGACAAGCCACGCTGCAAGTCAAACATCAAGATTCGCCCCCGAAAAAGCCATCACATTCATTGAGCGACGTGTTGGGTTCGAGCCCCACCATGCAAGAGTTGTTCGCGGCCGTCGATGATGCCGCCCGCTGCGACACACCGATCTTGATCTGCGGCGAGCACGGCACCGGCACCAGTTTGATCGGTAACGCCATTCATGACGGCGGAGCACGTGCCGCATTACCCTTTGTCCGCATCCACAGCCGTGCGCTCTCGACTGATTCGCTGAACGACTTGTTGTGCATTGACTCCGGTCCCGAACCGGCCACGCTGCCGTTCGACACACTGCCGAAGCCGATTGGCGGCACACTTTTTCTTGACGACGTCGATACCTTCCCAGTCGCATTGCACAAGCCGCTCTGCAAATTCATCGACCAGGAAAATGAACTTATCGAAACCTCGCAGGGCCGGCATCAGACTGCCGTCCGCATCATCGCCGCGACGCACCTGAATCTGGATCTGCCCAACCGTCAAACACTCGGCCTAGAAATTCTATCACGTGGCATGAATGCTCAAAGGCTCAGCATCCCCGCGCTACGTGAACGGCCGGAAGATATCGGTCCGCTCGCGGAGCAGTTCTTTATTCGCTGGGCATTGCAAGAAGATCAGCATCGGCCGCGATTGACTCGCAACGCGCTGGAGGCTCTCAAGGATCATCTCTGGCCCGGCAACGTGCGCGAGCTGTACACGGTCCTGCGAAATTCGGCGATTCTGGCCGAAATGGGTGACGTCACCGCCGAAATGCTCCGGTCCTGGCTGGCCAAGTCAATCGAAGCGGAGGTCAACGAGACGCCGCGCATGACGCTCGCCGACATGGAGCGGCAGCTCATCGAAACCACGTTCTCACGTTGCGGCGGCAACCGCGAAAAGACTGCCCAGTCGCTCGATATCGGCCTCCGCACGCTCTCCGGCAAGCTCCGCGAATACGGCTATCCGCCGCGCGGCGGGCCGGGATCGAATCTGAAAGCGGCCTAACGTCGAGCAGGCGGCTCGCCTGCTTGATGTTCGCGTCGAATCCACAGGCGAGCCGCCTGTGCTACGACTTCCATCCGCCGTCACGGAAGACGGCTTACCCGACCAAGCCCGAAAGGGCGGCGCGTTCATGGACGAATTGCGGCGACAGACGACGACACTCGTCGAGAGTTGGCAGCGGTTACCCCGCAGCCAACGTCTCGTGTTGAGCGTCGTGCTGACCGCGAGCGTGGTCGGGTTTTCATTCATCATCGGCCGCACGACTGGTTCCGACTGGCAACCGATCTGCGACGGACGCGAGTTCGCAACTAAAGAACTCGCGACCATTCAAGCCGCTTGGCGTCAACAGGGTTTGCAGAACTTCCGCAAGAGCGGCAGTCAACTCAGCGTGCAGAAATCAGAACTCAGCCGCTATGAAGCCGCCCTCCCCCCTTCAAAAACCGACTCGGCCGCGGAAGGCAGTGAGTGGGACAAGCAACTCGCGAACACTAACCTCTTCACATCGCACGAGCAGTTAGAGCAACTCAAAGACAACCGCTTGCGGAATGAGTTGCGTCGCGTGATTCGCGCGATTCCCGCGATCGCCGAGGCTGACGTGATTTGGGCACGCAGCAAAACGCGGTCGTCTTTTTTGAACCGTCCGAAAGTCACCGCTACCGTCAACGTGACTCCGCGCGAAGGACATGACCTCACGCCGGATCTCGCGAGCTCGCTCCGCACCGCCGTGGCCAGCATGGTGCCCGACCTCAGCCCGCAAGATGTCGTCGTGCTCGATCAATCAACGGGTCTGGCCATCACCGGCGAATCCAGCGCGGCGGTCGCTCGGCAACAACATCGCCGACAAAATGATCGGCTCGCGAAGCAACTTGAAACGAATCTCGTGGCCGCGCTGTCGCACATCCCCGGCGTCTCGGTGAAGGTCACTCCGTCCGAGTCTTCGCAGACCACTGGCGCTCACTTCGTCGCAAAGCCAGTTCACGATTCGCAGTCATTGAGTTCAACGGCGAATGAACCTCGGACACTTCGCGCTCCGTCGTTCTGGAAGGACGATGTGCCGTACGACGACATTTCGTTGGCGTCGCAGTTCGATCAGCAGCCGCGATGGCAAATCACCGTCACCGTCCCAATCAGCCAGTTGGAACTGCGAACCACTCAACGGCGGTTGCATGACGACGACACATCGGAAGTGTCGCACGATGCAGAATGTGCCCGACTGCGACAACTGGTGACCAACCTCCTGCCGGTCGACGCGTCGAGCGCCGAAGTCAATGTCGTGACTCAACCGGCAACGGCGTCGCATCGCGAACATGCGATCATTCCTCAAATTGCTGCCGCAAGTTCTTCATTCTTGACATGGCCATTTGCCGCATGTGCTTTGTTCGGAGTTGTCGTCGTCACGTCCATCGTGCGACCGCTCCGCCGGGCTGCTCAACCGATTCCTCAAACTGAACCGCCCACGATCTCACCAGCCATCGACGCACCCAAGTCCGTCAACAAAGACTCGGCTGGCAACGAAGCCATACCTCAGACCGGGGTCGGGTGTTCGGTTTTTC
>JAYVSP010000754.1:0-2407 GCA_043775215.1 Planctomyces sp.
AAGCCGCCCGGTGTCTGTGAAACCGGACGGCTTGCGCCGTTCCGCTACAAAATGCGCGCAGGAAAACAAGAATCTGAGAACTAGTAGTACAAAGCATCAATCTCGCCCCTGCGGAAAATAAGAACCAAACCCAGGAAGAATGACCGAAAGGATTCGCTATGAACCAGAATTCAATGTTGACTCGATCCGTATTGGCAGCGGCACTGGCCCTGATGGCGACCGCATTCGCGTTGGCTCAGGCACGCAATGCCGCTCCGGCGACAACGCCGGTCAGCAAGGCACAAGCCGTCATCGACCAAGCGGCCAAAGATGGCAAGTACACGTTCTTGATGTTCTACAAACAAACCGATGCGGCCTCGAACGCAATGTCTGTGACGCTGAAAGCAGGCTTGGCGAACAAGGCCGAGCAAGCGGTCGTCGCTGACATTCAAATTGGCAACCCCGCTGAGCAAGCATTGGTCGCGAAGTACGACGTGAGCCGTGCTCCGCTGCCGTTGACCATCGCGATCGCGCCGAACGGTGCGATGACCGGCATGTTCTCACAGAAGGTGACGGCCGAAAAACTCGCCGACGCTTTCGTCACGCCGACAATGATGTTCACGATGATGAACCTGCAAGCCGGCAAGCTGGTGCTCGTCACCGTGCAAGGTTCGGCGAAGGCTCCCGCCCCGGTCGCGATCAAGGATTTTCAGAGCGACCCGCACTTCAAGGACCGCATCGTCACGATCGGCATGACGGCGGCCGATCCGTTGGAATCCAAGTTCGTCGGTCAAATGCAGATCGAACCCAAGGCCAATGCCACGCATACGGTCTTGCTGGCTCCTCCCGGCCTGATGGTGGGCAAATTCTCGGCAGCAGCCTCCAAAGACGAGATCGCCGCCGCGTTGGCGAAAGCCGGCAAGTGCTGCGACGACCCGAACTGCAAACATCATCAACACGCACCACGAGCGACGGAACAACCGTCCGCGACGCGACGGTAAACTTTGGAGTGCGGGGATGAAACCCCGCTTTCCTTTCGCGGCGGAGCCGCTTTTTGATCTCAACACGGAACGAACTGCAAAAGAAAGGAAAGCGGCTACGCCGCAATGGAAAGCGGGGATGCATCCCCGCACTCCAAATGCTGCATCGCCGCACTCCAAATCAAGGAAGAAACCATGAACCTCAAAACCCTTGTCTGGCGTGAACTGGCCGAGCGGCCTGCGGCCATGCTCAGCAGCACGCTCACAATTCTGTTAGGCGTAACGGCGCTCGTCGCAATTCGTCACGTCACCGTATTTTCAGAGCGTGAAGTCGGGCTGCAACTGCAGTCGCTCGGTGCGAATGTGCTCGTCCTGCCTAAGGACGCGACGTTGCAGGATTACTACTCGGCCGACCTCACCGACCGCACGCTGCCGGAGTCGCATGTCGCCGCCATTCTGTTGGAGAACCTGTCAGGAGTCGAACGTCTATCGCCGAAACTGTGCGTATCGGCGAAGGTCGCGAATCGCGACGTGACGCTCACCGGCATCCTGCCGCAAAGCGAGTTTCAAGCGAAGGCGGCGTGGCAATCGGTCTCGCTGTTTAGCAACAAACACGCAGGCTGCAAGAAAGCCGCGTGCGGCCCGAAGACTTACGACGCCGCGCCGGAATCGCTCGCCAGCGAACGGACGATCGACCAGTTGAAAGGAAACGAAGTGGTCATCGGAGCGGATGTTGCCGAATTTTCCCGCCTCAAACCGGGCCAGTCAGTTGAACTGCTCGGGGAGAAGCTGCAAGTGCTCGCCGTGCTGCCGCGAACTGGCACAATGGATGACTCGCGAGTCTTCGCTCACTTGCATACGGTTCAGCGGCTCACCAACGCAGGCGAGGTCGTCAATGCGATCGAAGTCATGGGCTGCTGCGAGGACGCGGCTGGCGGACTTGTACCGAAACTGGCCGAACTGTTGCCCGATGCGAAAGTCGTGACCATTTCGCAAGTCGTCTCGGCTCAAGTGGGCATCAATCGTTTGATGAGCCAAATGTCGTTGTTCGTGGTGGGCATCTTGGTGATCGTCGGCGGCGCGAGCGTTGCCAGCTCAATTTCGTCCAACGTCCGCGAACGCCGCCGCGAAGTCGGCACCCTGATGGCGCTCGGTGCCACACCGAGTCTCGTCACGCAAATGTTTCTGTGGAAAGCATGGACGCTGGGCATCGTCGGAGCGGTCGGCGGCAGCGTACTCGGCCTGATTGTGGCGATGGTACTCGGCTCGCAATGGGCGGGAGTCACCGTCACACCGCTGCCGGATTTGATCGCTGTTGCCATCGGAGCGGCGCTCGTCATCACCACATTGGCCGCGTTATGGCCGGCGCGTGCAGCGGCGAAGCTCGATCCGTGCTGCTGTTTTCAGGAGATTTAATTCACCACGACGCAACCAAGCGCATGAGCGGC
>JAYVSP010000755.1:0-4138 GCA_043775215.1 Planctomyces sp.
CAACTACCACAAATCTGATGGTCGCCGATTTGGCGAAATCATCAAAGTCCTATGTTTCTGGGGATATGAACCTTGAAAAGGGGGTGCGGAACGTGAGGAAGTCGCCAGACTTCGGATCTGAACTCTGGCGAGTTCAGCTACATCTGACAGTTATTTCTGCGCCGGTCCTAAGCGGGTGGCGTTGCTCGGAAATGTTCTCTCACATCAGGCGAGGTGGACGATGCGACGTTGGATGCGAGCCGCCGCTGTGGTGGCGATGATCATTGGAGTGACTTTGCCGGTGTCGGCGGCTGACACTGAATCGCTGTTGCGGACGATCAAATCGGTCGGCCGCGAAGGACAAGGTAACAAGGCCGCCGGACGGGCAGTCCAAGAACTGTCGCAGCAAGACTCGGCGGTTTTGCTCGCGGTGCTGTCGTCGTTCGGCGATGCGAATCCGCTCGCGGCGAATTACTTGCGGAGTGCGGCCGAGTCGCTTGCCGACCGAATCTTGAAATCTGGCAAGTCACTTCCAGCCGCACCTCTGGAACAACTCATCGGCGACAAAGAGCAAGACCCGCGCGCACGACGTCTGGCGTTTGAGTTGCTCGCGCGCGTCGATGATTCCGCACCGGATCGACTGATTTCCGGTATGTTGCTCGATCCGAGTGCCGACTTCCGCCGCGATGCAGTCGCTCGGCTGATCGAGTCGGGCGAGAGGCGGCTCAAGGACAAGAACGCCGACGAAGCGAAGGCTGACTTCAAAAAGGCTCTCTCCGGCGCGACCGACGACGATCAGGTGAAGGCGATCGCCAAACATCTGAAGGAACTTCAGGAAGAGATCGACCTCAAGAAACACTTTGGTTTCCTGACCGAGTGGCGGGTAATCGGGCCGTTTGACAACGTCGGTCTGAAAGGCTTCGACACGGTCTATCCACCGGAAGAAAAACTCGATCTGACCGCGGCACTGACTGGCCAAAAGGGAGAAGTCCGCTGGGAGAGTTTTACGACCGATCACGAATACGGCATCTTCAACATCGCCAAACTGATCTCGCCCCACAAAGGGGCGGTGATGTATGCGGTCACTGAATTCCACAGTCCGAGTGCTCGCACCGTTGAACTGCGGCTCGGCACGCCGAACGCCTGGAAGTTGTGGTTGAATGGGAAACAGCTCTTCGGCCGCGACGAGTACCATCGTGGGATGGCGATCGACCAGTATCGCGTCCGCGGCGAACTCCAGTCCGGTGCGAACACGATCCTGCTCAAAATCTGCCAGAATGAACAATCCGAAGACTGGGCTCAACGCTACGAATTTCAACTCCGAGTGGCCGACTTGTCCGGCATCGGCTTGCTGTCGCAATCGGCGACAGCGACCTCGAAACAGTAACTCACTCGATTCGTTGAGGCAGTCATGATTCTCGGCATCGATCCCAAAGTGGATTACGCTTTCAAACGCGTCTACGGGCGAGAACAGAATTGCGACGTTTTGACATCAATTCTGGAAGCCATACTGGTCGGAACCGAATTTGCCGTCATCACCGACCTGAAGATTTTGAATCCGTTCAATGAACGCGACACGGCTGATGACAAACTGTCGATCGTCGATGTTCGTGCCCGCGAGGAATCCGGCAAAGTCTTCAATGTCGAGATGCAGTTGTTGCCCTACAAGGCACTGCCCAAGCGGCTGTTGTATTACTGGTCCGTTTCACATTCCGAGCAATTGGAAAAAGGAAACTCTTATTCCGGACTCAAGCCGACCATCGTGATCTGCTTCGCGGACTATGTGGTGTTCCCGGAACACTCGCGCTGCCATTCCCGGTTTCGAGTCGTCGATGGCCAGGGACATGTCCTCTGTCCCGATTTGGAGATTCACCTCTTTGAACTGCCGAAATTCACCCCGAACCTGAATACCGTGATGACTCCATTGGAGCAGTGGTTATTCTTTCTGCGTGACGCCAGCAATCTCGATCCCGATAACATCCCGTCGGCAATCACCCTGCCGGCGATTCACAAAGCCATTCAGGAGTTGCACATGATCACTCTCAACGAAGCCGACCATGATTTGTACGAGTCACGTTTGAAATTCTGGCGCGACGAACAAGCGCGTTTGGCGGAGCAACGCGCGGAAGGTCGACAGGAAGGTCGACAGGAAGGTCGTCAGGAAGGTCGTCAGGAAGGGGTTATTCTGGGACGCATTCAAATGCTCGAATCGTCGCTTGGAATGCCGTCATCGCCGATTAGCCAAGCCGATTCTCAGACAATCGATGAATTACTGCGGATTGAAGCGGAGTTGAAAGCCAAACTGGCGAACCGAACCTAACGCATTCCAGCATCAGAAAGTATGGGATGATGCACTTTTATTTGAACTTGTTGGTGCTGGCGACATGCCTTGTCGTGACGCTTCCTGCCGCTGCCGATTGGCGGCAGTTTCGAGGCAACGATTCGTCCGGTGTGGTGGCCGACGCGGACTTGCCGGTTGAGTGGGTTGATGCCGATCAGCCCAAGAACATCGCCTGGAAGGCGTCCTTGCCGGGCCGCGGGCTTTCCAGTCCGATCGTGATCGGTGACAAAGTCTTCGTCACTTGCAGCAGTGGGTTTCAGCAGGATCGGTTGCATGTGTTGTGCTTCGATGCCGCGCAGGGCACGACGCTGTGGGAGCGTCAGTTCTGGGCGACGGGCCGGACGATGACTCATCCCAAAACGTGCGGCGCAGGTTCATCACCCTGTAGCGACGGGCAGCGAATTTTCGCTTTGTTTTCGAGCAACGATGTCGCGTGTCTCGATCTCGACGGCAATCTGCAATGGTTTCGAGGTCTGACGCACGACTTCCCGAATTGCAGCAATAGCCTCGGCATGGCCTCGTCGCCGATCGTGATCGGTGACACGCTAATCGCGCAGACCGAAAACGATGCGGACTCATTCGCCAACGGCCTGGATGTCTATACGGGCGAGTCGCGATGGAAGCGAACACGTCCCAAGCGAGCCAGTTGGACTTCTCCCTCGGCGCTGAAGGATGCGGCATCGGGAGACACTCTGGCGCTGTTGCAGGCGTCCGCCGGAGTCGAAGCGGTTCATCCGAAGACCGGCGAAGTGGTGTGGAGCTACACGAATGGGGCGGCGACAATTCCGTCACTTGTGGTGGCGGGAGACATCGCCTACGTGCCGTCGCACGGACTGACCGCGCTGCATCACCAACCGGACAAGGCGGAACCGAAACAGTTGTGGCAAGCCAGTAAGCTCGCACCGGCGACGGCCAGTCCGCTCGTATTGGGCCAGAAGGTTTATGTCCACAACCAAGCGGGAGTGTTGACCTGTGCCGACTTGGCGGACGGCAATACGAATTGGCAACTTCGGTTAGAAGGCCCGTTCACTGCGACGCCGGTTGCGACAAAGGATCGGCTCTATTTCTTCAACGAGGCGGGTGTCGGGCAGGTTGTGCAGCTCGGTGGTGAGAAGGGGGAATTGCTCGGCAAGAGCGAACTAAAGCTGAAAGCACGCGAACCAGCGGACGTGATCCTGGGGACGCCGGCGATCGGCGACAACGCCTTGTTTATTCGCTCCGACACCTATCTGTGGAAGATCGCCAAGACCAACTGAACAGACCGAACGATGCGTGTGTGGTGGTACGTGTTTCTGGTGGCGATCGGCGGAGCTATCGGTTCGGTCCTGCGCCTGGGTGTCAATGAGTTGTGCCGGTACTGGCTGATGTTGAAATTCGGCCGTGTGTTTCCATTGGGCACGCTGGCCGTGAATATCCTTGGCGGCCTGCTGATCGGAGCGTTTATGGCTCTCGTTCGTCGCGAGCAATTGTCCGAGGAGTGGCGGCTGCTATTGGTCACGGGGTTCCTGGGAGGGCTGACGACATTTTCGGCCCACAGCTTCGAGACACTGATGCTGGCTCACGAGGAAGCGTTCGGATTGGCACTTGCCAACGTTGGCAAACATCGTTCTCAGCCTTCTGGCCGCATGGATCGGCTGGCGAATGTGCCACGGCGGTTGAATCAAGCATTCCTCTATCGGCTCCGTGTCGGTAGTGAAATACCTTGTGGCTAACTAACTAACTAATTCGACTGTCTAAGTTTTAGTGACACAGCGTAAGTTATTTGGTATTTGTTTCTTCCACGAGTCGTGTTGGAGTTCGAACTCAAGGAAGGAGCAG
>JAYVSP010000756.1:0-11692 GCA_043775215.1 Planctomyces sp.
TTGCGCGTCGGGTTAGTTTGATGCACTGTGTCATCCCCATGGGGTGTCCATGAATAATCCGGGATAGCCAGATTGGCCGAGCGGTGATCGATGGGTAGGATCGTCGCGCACGGTACTTGGACGTGCGGGACTCGTCGCCGAAGTCGTGCGACTTCGGACCGAACTCTCACGAGTCCGGCTACTCCAAACACGAAGTCGTGCGCCAGTTCACATCGCGCCTCATTCGCGCGCGGATATTAGAGCAAAACAAAGACAGGCCGCAGAGGTGCGACCTGTCCCTCGGCCTCGCGGGAGGAGCGAATCGTCTTTCCCCATTAGCAGGATGTGAGGTGAGCTTTCCGCGAGTTTGTCAGAACTCAACTCGTGGAGGCGAAACCTTTCACCACGGATGAGCGAAATTCGCTCTCAGCCACGAGGCCGTACCTCGACGCGTTCTTCAAATCGCGTCTTGATTTCATGCTTGCTGGAGCACGGCAAGAGTCAACCACTTTTCTTCAAAAAAATGGAACGACCTCGTGACCGTGTAGGAATGCCTGAGGACTATCCGAATGCCCCGAATCAACGTCATCATCTTGACGCCTAGCCAATTACCGCTTCGGAAACAACGACTTCACCGCAATCGGGCCGACCGTCTTGTTGCCAATGCGAACCGAAATGGACTCAGTCAAAGACAACGTGCGCGTCACTTCGTAGTCGGCCTTCAGGCGGCTGCCCGTCGGTCGCTGATAAACCTCCAACTGGCGGTCGATGAGGTTGACGATCCAGTATTCCGGAATGCGCGCGTGAGCATAGATCTGCTTCTTGAGCCCCTGGTCATCTCGGAGCGTCGAGTCGGAAACCTCGACCACCAGAGCGATGGTATCAGCCGTCGGATGATTGTCGGTGTAGTCCTCGGTATCTCCACGAATGACCGCGACGTCTGGCTCGGGCACATTGCCCGCTCCAACATGCAACTCTGAGAGCAGAATCGGCTCTTGCGTATCGACGTACCAGCCTTTCGGCAACAATCCGCGAAACGTGTCGGCCGTGTGATGCGTCGCGATGCGATGTCCGGGGTTCTTCGACATCTTGGGCACCACCCGTCCGTCAAGAAGTTCAACCGGTTCTCCGTCTTTGAGAATGCCTGCGTCGATCATCCGATCGTACTCGGCCGCGGAAAAACGCCGGCCGAGCCAACGGGTGTCCTGCGAGACCTCCAGCCGCACCGCTCGTCCGGGACGAGGCCGCACAACTGCAGCCTTTTCCCGGCGTTGTGTTGACGAAGCATCAAGTATCTTCATTGCGGACCATCCGACCACAAGCGGGCTGGCAGTAGCCACAAGGCATTTCTCCACCGACACGGGGTCGGTGGGGAAATTGCGGTGATCAATGCTGGAACAGGAACTCCTTCGAGTTCAAGATCGCCCATCCCACGTCTTCGAGCGCCAAGCGTCGGTCCTGCTGAGCGGCGATGTGACGTTTGGCGGCATCGAGTTCCGCCTGCGTCGGCTTGCGGCTGAGGGCGGCGAGGTACAGCGTCGTGATGACCTCGTCGTCCGGCTTGTTCTCTTTGACGAAGATCGCGATGCGGCCGGCGTCCGCTCGCAGTTTGCCGTGGACAGTCGGGCCGTTGATCATTTGTAGAGCTTGAGACAAATTCGACTCGTTCGAGCGTTCGCATTGGCAGGCCATCTCACGCTGCGGCTGGCCGAAGATCTTCAGGAAGTAATGGTCGGTCGGCGGATCGGCCAGCGAGACGGCTCGCGTACCGGGCGGCAGGCCGGCGAACGTTTCGGGCACGCTCGTCACTTGGCAGATCGCGTCGAGCAGTTGCTCGGCCGACAGCAGCCGCGTGTTGGCGTGCGAATTGTAAATCTCGTCGTCTTTGTTGAAGTTGTTCTTGCGTGAACTGAGTTGATAGGTGCGGCTCTTGAGAATCGTCTTCACGACCCACTTCTGGCTGAAGCTGTTCTTGGCGAACTGCGCGGCGAGTTCATCCAGAAGCTTGGCGTTCGACGGCGGATTTGAATCGCGGAAGTCATCAACTGGCTCGACGATACCTCGGCCGAGCAGATGACCCCAAATCCGGTTGACGGCCGACCGCGCGAAGAACGGATTCTCCGGCGTGGTCAGCCACTGCGCGAAGACTTCTCGGCGATCCTGTCCAGCGGCGTCATCGACGTCCCCCTTCAAGAGCAGATGCACTTTCATTTGCTTGCCGGTGCGGGGCTGCGTGATTTCACCGGTCGCCATCGGGTAAATGATTTCCTCCTCGGCCGTGTCTCCCTTCTGCCGAGCGATCCGCGTGAACGCGGCGGCGATGCCGTAGTAGTTGTCTTGCGACCAACGTTCGAACGGATGGTTGTGGCACTTGGCACATTGGATACGGATGCCGAGGAACAGTTGCGCGGTCGTTTCGACGGCGTCGTTCGGGTCGCGGCTGGCTCGCCAATAGTTCGCGGCGGGATTCTCGAAGACGCTGCCGCTGGCGGTGAGCAACTCGCGAGCGAATTGATCGAACGGCTTGTCGGTGCGGATTGAATCGTAAACCCAGTGGCGGAACTTTTGCGTTCCCACCGCCGTGATCTTTTTGCTGTTGGATCGCAGGATGTCACTCCACTTGAGCGTCCAGAATTCCGCGAAGTCATCGCTGTCGACGAGCTGGTCGATCAACTGATTCCGCTTCTCCGGCGTTTGGTTGCCGAGGAACGCCGTGCTCTCTTCGATCGTCGGCAGGCGGCCGGTGACGTCGAGGTACGCGCGTCGCAGGAACTCTTCGTCGGTACATAAGTCTGAGGGAAGAATCTGCAACTGCTTCAGTTTGTCGAAGACGAGGTTGTCGACAAAGTTGTGCTCGGCCGGATTGCTCCAGGTAAAGCCGGGGACATCTTCTAAGAACGTGATGTGGCTGGTCGCCATCTTGTCCAGAAACCGCGCGAGTACGGCGGTTTCGCCGCGGCCACCCTTGGAGACCAAGCCGCTTTCGTTGACGGACGCGACTTGCTCGTTGGAAGAACTGAAGACGGTCAGCGGGGTGATATCGCGCGTGCTGCCGTCGCTGAAGGTGCCCGTCACAATCAACTGCTGCTGCGAGGCGGCGGGACGGAAGACGCGTTTGTTCGGGAAGATGTCCATCTTCACCAAGTCGGGCACGTTGTCCGCGTCGAGCCGCAGCCCTTCGCCGATCCAGCCGTGAAACACGCGATGCACGGGATCACCTTTCTTGATGCGTCGTCCGCCGCCGTGAGCCACTTCCATGAGCGGTTTCTTGATCAACAAACTCTCGTCAGGCTGCACCGGGTTGATGCGGCGCTGCATGAATTCGGATCGCAGCGTCAGCGTGTCGATCGTGGAATCGAACGCTCGTAGAGACAGGCGGAAGCCGCCTTTGCCTGAGGGCGATCCGTGACAAGCTCCCATGTTGCAGCCGGCTTTGGTCAGAGCCGCCAGCATTTCGTTCTTGAAGCTGACGGGGGAAGGAATCGCGAATTCTTTGACGGTCACTTCCGCTACAGCAGTCAGACCGCCAAGCGTCGCCGTGATTTGAGCCGTTCCGTCGCCCACCGGTTTTGCCAGTGTCCCTTCGATCTTCACGACGTTCGCGTTTGAGGAGGCATACGTCACTCCGGTCGTCAGGTCGCGAATATCCTCCGCGCTGAATGTTCCGCTGATGACAAGCTGTTGTTGCGCTCGAACACCCCGCAACTCGAACTTGGCGGGAGCAAGCGAGATGGCGCCGGGTTGGTCAGCAGCACAACTGGCTGTCGCAAAAAGACTCGAAAGAACGGCGACGGCCACAACAGCGACTAGGTACTGCTTCTTCAAAGTGATCATGGCAAGCTCCACAAAACGCACTGGGCCTGGGTTTGATTCATTGACGACTGCTGACTCGCAGCCCATTCGTCGTCTCCTTCGATTCGTCGAGAAGATACCACGACGAATCGAAGGAAACGACGAATGGAGACAAAACAAAAGTGAAAACTATTCGACAGTCAGTGCGATGTTCGGCGACGTGCCCGCCAGCTTGGCGGCACCGTTCATCGCGTCCCCTTTCACGTTGATGGTGTTGACCGCACCTTGAGCCGCGTCGGCGGCGACGGTCAGGACGATCTCGGCTTCGGTCGCTCCTTCGGCGACAGTCGCGGGTGCGGCCGTCACGCCTTTCGGCAAGTTGACCAAAGTCAAAGTCACCGGACCTTTGAAGGCCGGGTTACGGTCGAGCGTGACTTTGCCTTTCAGCGTGCCACCGCGAGCGACCTTATCCGCCTCTAGCTTGACGGCCACTTCAAACGGAGATCGCAACCGCAGCGTGATGCCCGGCGTCGGCTGCGTCGTGTTGACGTTGTTCTGATTGATGGCTCCGGTCAACACGACGGTGAACTCGCCGATCGGTGCTTGTGCGTTCGCGGTGAAGACGATGTCGATCTCGTTGGTTGCTTTGACGATCGGCTTCACGGCGGCGGCGATGCCGGCGGGCAACCCGGCCGGAGCAACGGGAGTCACCGCGATCGTGACTGCCTCGTCGAACTTCTCTTGCCGTTCGACGATCACCTTCACCGTGGCGGAGAGATCTTTGCCGAAGATGATCTCAGCCGGTTCGGTTCTCAGGTTGATGACGGCCTTCGGTGCGACGCCGACGGCGAACGAATTCGTCAAATTCTGAGGCGGCCACGGCAGACCATTAAACGCGGTCGTGAGCGCCGGCGACACCGAGGCAACGGCTGAGACATCGGCCGTGCCGACCTTCGCGGTGCCGACGATCTTGGCGAGCGCGATCTTGCCCGGAGCCGAGTCGGGGGCTCCGCGCAAAGTCAGAACGGCTGAGTCGCGGCCCGGACCGATGATCGTCGGGTGACTGGTGACTCCGGGAGGCAGATCGACCGCCGCAACGTTGATCGCACCGGCGTAGTTCTTGCGAGCGGCCGTGACGGTGATCATCGCCGTGCCGCCGGTGACAGCATTCAGCGTGTCGGCCGAAGCGGAGAGCGTGAAGCCCGCTTCCAGCGGAGTCGCGACGATTCGATAGGCGTATTGCGGGCCACCTTGCCGATGCAAGTCTTGCACCGCCAGCGTGTAGTCGCCGTCCGCCGGGAACGTGATGTCGAACGTCGGGTCGATCGCGCCGAAGTCTTCCTTTGCCGCGATCTGTCCGCCAGCCGCATTCAGCAATCGCATCATCAGCGACGCGGGCGAACCTTGCCGCCGTGTGATGCCCGTAAACGTCATCGCTTGACCCTGCTTGGCCGCGAAGACGAAATGGTCGATGTCTCCCGGCTTGTCGAAACGGCCATTGATCCCTTGCGCCAGATCGACTCGGTTCGGGGCTTTCGGATCGTCGTTCGGTTCGGTCTCGGAGAACTCATCGCGATTGCTGACGCCAATCAGCGCGAAATTACTGCTCGCCGCGTTCGCTCGCTTCGCGCCGACCGACGCCCATTCAAAGGCGGCATCGGCCGGGAAGTTGACAGCGGCCGGTTGCACACCATCCAGGTTCAGTCCCGCGAAATTCACGTTGCCGGGAACTCCCTTCTTTACGGACAGTGGATACGGCACCGTGACGCACGGGAAGTCACCGATTCGCAACCGGAAGAAATGATTGCCGCTCCCTTGAAAGCGGATGTCGCGCAGTTCGAGCAAGTACTCGCCGGCGTCTTTGAACGGATAACACAGCCGGCTGTCTGACCGGAGACCGGGAACATCGTCGCTGTAGGCCAGTTCGCGGCCTTTGGCGTCGAGTAATCGGATCATCGGATCGAGCGCCGCTCCAATGCGCCGCGCGAGGACATCAAACGTCACGACCTGTCCAGCCGCGACCGTGAATTTGAAATAGTGTTGAGCCAGCGAGCCGACTTGCCCGTCCACCGCGGTCGGTAGTGTCAGGACTTGAGCACCCGCCGGGGTGGTGTTACCCGCCGCTTGCGCAACCGACGGCAAGTCATCGACGACAACCAATCGGATCGCTGAGGCTCCATTTGCATTCGCCACGCGCAGACCGTGAATGCCTACCGGGACGTCGCTGGGGACCGTCACCCGATAGACGCACTCGGCCGCGTTCATCCCGTTGTTCATCACATCGGCAGCCAGTACTGATTCTCCGGGAAAGCTCGTCCACAACTGCGTTGGCCCGGTGAGATTCGCACCGTGCAACTTCAGATTATTGGGCTGTCCCGGCTTGAGAGCGAGCGGCGTTGTGAGAGTGATTGTCGGAGATTGAGCAGAGACCGGGATCGCCCAACCAACCATGAGGGTCAAGCAGGCGAAAACAACACGACGGCCCCGTATCGAGTGGAAGGGTTTCAAACAGCACCTCGCAAGCGTTGGTGGGAAGGAACCGGCTGCGGGAGGAAACAACCAGGAGGCAGGCAATCATCCAGAGGCATTGATGGCTGGCATGATAGAAGCCTGCCATGACAAGCGTCAAAGCAAAAGCAGATTCCGGCGGACCGCCGAGGCCGATCGCGCGGATTATGCGGGGCGGCGAAGTCGCCGGCCTTGAACCGCAGAACGACGATTGATGAACAACGATTGTCGATTGTTGAAGTGCAAAGCGGCTGCGACTCGGTCCACTTCAGCAATCGACAATCGTTGTTCGTCAATCGTCATTTCACTGTCGCCATAAGGCATGCTTCCACCGACTTTGGAGTTGGTGGGGAAATGCCTTTGACTCATCGAGGGTACGTTCCGCTGGCGGGCCTCACATAATTCGGGTTGGTTCCCGTCGGCGTGCCCAACTGCGGTTGAGTCGTGCTGCGGTAGTAATTCTCCGAGCCGGGCAATTGACGTTGAGCATCAATTTGCTGCTTAATCAAATTCGCCTCCGCGTTGTGTCTCTGATTCATGAGTTCGTAGTCGGCAAGTGCTTTCTCGCCCGCTGGCGTGGCGAGGAAGCCCTGCATGGTCGGAGTCGAGAGGCTGGCGGAGTTGCCGGGCGGCGCGGCAAGTTGCTGCCAACGATCGTCGCCGCCAGCCCGATCGGGCACGGTCGACCGAGTACTCGCACGTTCCATTTCGGCGAGCAATTCACGAGGATTGGGCGTCGGATAGCTCCGCGGCGGCTGTGGCGTGCCGCGGTTCGGCGCAAAGTTCGTCGGTTGTCCGGGAGCTCCGTTCGGGACACCCCATGCGCCAAATCCCGACGGCGTTTGATACTGCTCCGACGGCGGAAGTTGATCTTGCCGCGCGAACTGAGCCGCTGACCCTGGCATTGCCTGTCTGGAAGATTGACCCATCCCGGGTCCGATCGACTGTTGAGGAACATTGCCTCCGTTGGGAGAGCTGCCTCCCTGGAAAGCGGGCATGTTTGGAGCGGGTGCGAAGCCATTTGAGGGGCTTGGCGCAGCGGCTCCATTGCCGGGATTGCCCGGCGGACTAATGGGGGATCGTGGCGCAAAGTTGTCTTGCGGAGCGAAGCCATTCGGAGCGTTGACTGCTCCGGGTCCATTTGCCGTCTGGTTGGGATCGGTCGGAAACAAATTCCCTGGACCGGCATTCATGCCCCAGTGCGACGCTGTGCGAGCGGGATCGACCGTCATGTTTCCTGGGGCTCCATTTCCCCAGCCGGTATTTGCAGGTGCGAATGACGATGCTCCATTCATTGAATTCGGATTGTTCGCGGGAATGAATTCCTGAGGCGGCCATGTCGGCATCGCATCGAGCGGCGAGCCTCGCTCGACATTCACATTATTCACGTTTGGGATCGTTTGCGGTCCGTTCGGCATCGCGTTGGGGATTGAGGTCGGCGCGAATAAACCCTGTGGTACCTGTGGCTGTGTCGGATTCGGAACGCTCCAAATCTGCGAAGTGCCTTGGCCGGCGTTCGCGGGATTCGGCGCGGCGGGGAAGCCGCTGCTCATGGTGCCCTGCGGATACGCCCCGTACTGCGGGGGCGTGTTCGCGGGGAACGGTATTTGTGGCGGTGCGGCATAGCCGTTGACTGTATCTCCATATTGACCCGGCATCGTTCCGACGTTCGGATTTGATGGTGGCGGGCCGACGATGATCGGGCCGGTCGGCAAGTTGCTCGGAGGTGGAGCGGCTCGGTTGTCTCCGTTTGGCGCACCAATTGGGGGTCGTCCAAGTTCCGCGTCACGAACTTGCCGCAAGAGCACCGCTTGTCGCTGCCGCTCGGCGTTGTCTTGAGCAATTCGCGCGGCGACGGCCTCTTGCCGTTTGAATTCCATCGCATTCTTGAGCTGCCGCGCCGCTTCGGAAATGTTCGGATCATTGACCGACTGCGACAACGCGGCATTCGGAGGAGACTGAGAAGAAAACTGCGACTGCGGATTCGACACCGTCTGCCCCGGTACCATCTGAGCGAAGTCCGCGGGAATAGCTGGCGGCAGCGTACCATTTGGCCGTGGCGTGTTATTTAGTCCGGCATTGGTGACCGGAGTTGTCTGCGGCGGAATCCCGGTGTTGCTGGCGAGAAGCGTGCCTGCGGGAGCTGCCGACGGAACATTAGGCAGTGATCGCGTCAGTTTGGACTGTGCTTCGGCCTCGCTGCCAGTACGGCGGAATTGCGCGAGCGCCCGATCGGCCTGACCTTGTTTGGCGTACAAGACGCCGAGATTGTTGATCGCATTTGCCTGCGTCGGGTTCTGGCGCAAAGCGGCAGTGAGGTATTGCTCGGCTTCGGAGTACCGCGACTGCAACAGGTACGAATAGCCCAGATCATTGAGGACGTTCGAATCGCGCGGAGCGCCGGTGATCGCGGCTCGATAGTACTTCTCGGCGGTCGCGAAATCGGATTGCCGATCAGCAATCACCGCCAGCCGATGATTGGCTTCCGCATGATCCGGTTGCCGCTGCAAGACCGCTTGATAACTTGCTTGAGCGTCAGTCATCAGCCCCTGCTGAAAAGCCGCGTTCCCCTTGTTGAGGAATTCCGCGACCTCGGTTGCTTTGTTCTGCACGGAGCCGCTGCTCGGCACTGAACCGCTGGGAGCGCCCGTCTGATTCTTGGCCTTCTGCTGAGCCAAATACTCATCAAACGGCTGCGGCTTCTTCGAGAAAAGTCGCAGTGGCGAGGCACAGCCGGTCGCGGTGACACAGGCCACAAAGGCCAAATGAAACAGGGTTTTGTTCATCGATCAACCGTCCTTGGTTGACAAGCCGAAAGGCAGAATCGCCGTCGCGAGAAATGCGAAAAACCGGTAGGAATCTGCGAGGAAGCGAGGGGATTAAACGCGGAAGAATCGGAGAGACGTGGGGAAGGGAGCGGGCTTATAGTCCACTTGCCGAAAACGTGTCGAGAGGAACTTGCCGACGATTTAGGGCCGCGGAGCCGCGTTGTGGCACAGGCTCTCCGCGTCGTGAATCTTTCGAGCCGCGACCGTCAGGGAGTGTGACGGACAAGGACTTAAGACCGCTCCCTGACGGTCGCGGCTCAATTCTTTCACAGGCTCGGAGCGTCGCGCCACAATGAGCGAACCCAACCGTCGCTCAAGTTCGAGTCTGCAAAGGCTCGTTGCCGCTCCTCGCCGGCACCGATAGAGTGTTCGACATGCCCAAACGCCGTATGGTTCAACTGATTCAATTGCCGATCCCCCAGCCGGGACTGGAGCCTGCTAAGGGCAATGTTCCGCTCGCCGCTGGTTATCTGAAAATGTATGCGCGGCATCGTGGCCTGGAGGAGTTCTATGACATTGAGATTTTTCCTCCACAGCTCGCGAACACGCTCAGCGACTGCGGATTGGTCGAAGAAATCCTGGAACGTGATCCGTGGCTGGTCGGGTTTACTTGCTACTTGTGGAACATCGATCGCACGCTGTGGATCGCCTCAAGGCTGAAGGAACGGCGGCCAGACATCCGCGTCATCGTCGGCGGTCCGGAAATCACGGCGGACAACGCCTGGGTGCTGCAATCTCCGGCGATCGACTTCGCCGCGATTGGTGAAGGGGAACAAACCTTTTCCGAATTGTTGGTCGCTTTGCGAGAAAACGATTTCCCGCGCGAACCGATCGCCGGCCTGTATGTTTCGCCCAGTGTCGCCCGCTCTCGCCGAGAGCGGGATTCGTTGAACATCATCCAGCCTTCAACCTCCGCTGGCCTCGGCGAGAACAGCCTGCACTCCAGCAGTCTTCCATTCATCCACAACGCAGACCCCGGCTTGCCGATCGGCGCGCTGCCGACGTTTCGTCAGCCGTTGCCGTCGCTCGACGTTATCAGTTCGCCGTACCTCGCGGGGATTCTCGACGCGGCCGACGAAGAGATGTTACTGCTGGAAACCATTCGCGGCTGCATCTTCAAGTGCAAGTTCTGTTACTACCCGAAGAGCTACGATGACCTGTATTTCGTCTCGAAAGAAAAGATCATCGCCAACTTGCAGTACGCGCGTGATCGAGGTGTGAAGGAAGTCGTGTTGCTCGATCCGACGCTCAACCAGGCCCGCAACTTTGCCGATTTCGTAAAGCTGCTGGCCGAGCACAATCCCGACCACCAGTGGCAATACTTTGGTGAATTGCGGGCCGAAGGGCTCAATGGCGACATCGCCCAGTTGCTCCGCGACGCGAACTTCACCGAGGTCGAGATCGGTTTGCAGTCGATCGACCCTCTGGCGATGCAGTTGATGGACCGCAAGAACAACATGAAAGCGTTCGAGCGTGGCGTGCAAGCCATGCTCGACGTCGGGATCAAAGTCAAAGTCGACCTGATCATCGGCCTCCCTGGCGACACGCCCGAATCCGTACGGCGCGGGATGCACTATCTTCGCGACACCGGCCT
Source organism: Planctomyces sp. (assembly GCA_043775215.1). Lineage (GTDB taxonomy): Bacteria > Planctomycetota > Planctomycetia > Planctomycetales > Planctomycetaceae > SXKJ01. Next base: position 10,702 of record JAYVSP010000756.1, read on the forward strand.
CTACACCAGCATGCAGGTTTTCAATCTGGCCATCTTGCCCGGCACTGCCTTTCGGCAAGAGGCCACGATGCACCAACTCGAATATCAACCCCGCCCGCCCTACTACGTTCTCAAGACTCCGACGATCGACCTCGCGACGATGTACCACCTGATGGAAGAAGCCGAGGAAATCTTCGATACCGAATTCGACGCCGTCCCGCCGCCGGTCGAGGAGGTCAGAGGTCAGAGGTCAGAGGTCAGAAGTCAGGGATCAGAGGTCAGAGATCAGGAAGCAGGATTCGCTCCCTCGCCCCTCCGGGGAGAGGGCTGGGGAGAGGGGTCTTCAGAGTCTGGCAGCTCTCATTCCGCAGTCATCACCGCGCAACACATAATCGACTTCAACACCAGCAATCGTGATCCGCTCCCGCCGCCCGATCTGCGTTGCGGCGCGTTTGAGTTGATTCTCCGAGCGGCCGATTTCCGCAAACAGCGCGATGTTGTCTGTGATCTGATTCGGCAACTGCTCGACGACAACCCGCACTCGACGTTGCGCATCGTGATCGAACCGACCGGCAATCCGCAGCATGTCACGCCGACCTTCTTGCAAGCCCTTCGAGCCGCGTGCCTCAAGGAGCCGTCGTACCTCGACCGTTTTTATTCGATGCAGCTCGGCCGCCCGAAGGGAGCTAAGCAGATCGTGATCCGCTTACCGTGGTCGGAGCGTGACCGCGCCGGCTTTGATTGGATCGACGACATCGCCCCGTTCGCGTCACTGGTCTGGACAGGCGAGGACGTTCCCGATGAAGACGAACTGGCCGATGAGTTGGAAGCTCACGAGTTCGTCCTGGCGTAGGCCCGATCCGCGGTGCCGGATTTAACCTGCTTGGTGGCCTTCCTCCGCTTCTATCGAGCCAGTAGTTCGACTGTCTAAGTTTTAGTGACACAGCGTAAGTTATTTGGTATTTGTTTCTTCCACGAGTCGTGTTGGAGTTCGAACTCAAGGAAGGAGCAG
>JAYVSP010000757.1:0-9539 GCA_043775215.1 Planctomyces sp.
CGGCGCAGAAATAACTGTCCGATGTCGCTGAACTCGCCAGAGTTCAGATCCGAAGTCTGGCGACTTCGGCTACGACAGTTATTGATGCGCCGGTCCTAACCTACAACTCAGGCTGTTTCAGGATGGAGCAGTCGTTACGCCAGCCGCGAGCACGTCTTTCAAGGTATGCCGAGTAACGGTGATTCGCCGTTTATTGGGCCAATGCCGCAGTCATAGGTCGTCATGAGCCAACACGCTTCGCCGCACACAACCGAACTGACTCCGTACCAAGGTGGATTGCTCAGCAGAAGCTTCATCGGTGTCTTGCTGGCTCAGTTTTTGGGGTCGATCAACGACAATGTTTTTCGTTGGTTCATCGTCTTCCTCGGGGGCAAAGTGATCGGCGACGCAAAGGCGCTGTCGCTGGGACTGTTCTGCTTCACGCTGCCCTATCTGATCTTCGTGACGATGGCCGGGTATCTGGCGGATCGCTTCAGCAAGCAGAAGGTCATCGTCTATCTCAAGCTCCTGGAACTGCCACTGATGCTGCTGGGTCTCGGCGGCATTTTGATGGGAAATGTGCATTTCTTGTTTTTTGTCGTCGCGCTGACTGGCTGTCAGTGTGCGCTGTTCGGTCCAGCGAAGTTCGGAGCACTGCCGGAGATTCTGCGGCCCGACAAGATCTCCGCAGGTAACGGCCTGATGGGCTTTGCGACGGTGATTGCGACGGCTCTGGGCTTCGTGATTGCCGGATTGCTGCACGAACATGCGAAGGTCGATCTGCACTATGCGACCAGCGTTGATCAAATTTGGCTGGTGGCGTTGTTCCTGGTGGGCATGGCGATCATCGGGTGGCTGTTCACGCTGCTGGTCGTGCCGCTGCCGGCCGCCGATCCCCTTCGTCGCTTGCCGCCGAATCCGGTCGTGGAAACCTGGAGCAACCTCAACACCCTGTTTCGCAACCGGCCTCTGTTTCTGGCCGCGCTGGGCATGGCTTATTTCTGGCTGCTGGGAAGCATGGCTCAAAGTGGCGTCGTCGAGTTCGGCAAAAATGAACTGCAAATGTTCGACGAAGAACTGTGGAAATTGCAGGTGATGCTGATTCTGGGAGTCGCATCGGGCAGCATCATCGCCGGGTTGTGGTCGGCCGGCAAAGTGGAGGTGGGCATCGTCACGGTCGGCGCGGTGGGGATGGCGATCAGCGCGATACTGCTCTCGGTCGTCGGCTGGTCGATCGAACCTCCTTCGGCCGAGCATGTCCGGCAGACGGAAATTCGCCGCGACGCAGAACGAGCCGACGCTCGAAAGAAGACGGAGCAAAAACGGGCGGAGAAACGGAACGTCCCATTCGCCGGAGCGGTCACCACGGTGGAAGACGCCCCGGACGATGTCAAAGCTAAGAAGCCGCGCTGGCCACCACATTCGGTTTACCCGGAGTTCCGTACTCCATCCGCGCGAAACGCAATGAAATGGGCCTGCATCTGTTTGTTCGTACTCGGTCTGAGCGCCGGGATGTTCAACATCCCGCTGGAAGCGTTCTTGCAACATCGCAGCGATCCGAAGTTGGTCGGACTGAATATTGCGGCGAGCAATTTCCTGGTCTTCTTGTTCATTCTGGGCTCGGCCGGTTTGTACTACGTGGCGCGAGAACTTTCCGGCCTGAGTTCCTCCGTCATCTTTTTGGGAGCTGGGCTGGTTACGGTCCCGATCGTCGTAGTCGTCTTCCGGCTGATCCCGAAAGAAACGGTGCGCTGCCTGTTCTGGCTGCTGTTCCGGCTGATGTACAAAGTCCGCGTCTATGGCAGCGAGCACATTCCTCCCACCGGCGGCGGACTAATCGTCTGCAATCATGTGTCGTGGTTGGACGGGATCTTGCTCATTCTCAATTGTGAACGTCCAATCCGCATGATCGCTTGGGCCGATTACGTTTCGACGGGATTCAGCGGTTGGCTGGCCCGCTTGTACGGCACGATTCCGATCAGGCCGGAAGACGGCCCGAAGGCGATCGTCACCGCCTTGAACATCGCGAAAGCAGCGGTCAAGAACGGCGAACTGGTCTGCATCTTCGCCGAAGGACAACTCACTCGTACCGGGCAATTGCAGCCGTTCCAGCGAGGGCTGATGCGAATCATCGCCGGCACCGACGCGCCCGTGATTCCCACGTATCTGGACGAACTTTGGGGCAGCATCTTCAGTCACCGCGACGGCAAGCTGTTTTGGAAACGCCCGCGCCGCTGGCCCTATCCGATCACGATCGTGTTCGGCCAACACCTCAAGAATCCCGACAACGTCAACGAGGTCCGGCTTGCCGTCGAGAAGCTCGGCGTCGACGCCTCGATCAAGCGGATGAGCCACGAATTGATTCCCGCACGCGGTTTCCTGCGGAAGTGCCGAACTGCGCGGTTTCAAAAGAAAGCCGCCGACTCGACCGGCCAAGAACTCACCGGCGGCAAACTGCTGATCGCGACGCTCGTCGTGAAGAAGTTGCTTGAACGACACTGGCTGAAGCACGACGAAAAGAACATCGGTATTTTCCTGCCGCCGTCGATTGGCGGTCTGCTGGCGAACACGGCCGTGACGATCTCGGGACGAGTTGCCGTCAACCTCAACTACACGCTCAGCGACAAAGACATTCGGTTCTGCATCGAGCAATCTGGCATTCGGCACGTCATCACCAGCCGCAAGTTTCTGGAGAAGAAACCGATCGACCTGAACGCCGAAATCATCCTTTTGGAAGACTTGAAGGAGCGGACGACTGGCTTCGACAAACTGATGTCCACCATCGCCGCACATGCGACGCCGATTTGGCTGTTGGAACGCTGGCTCGGCCTGACCCGCATCAAGCCGACCGACATGATGACGATCATCTTCACTTCCGGTTCCACCGGCGAGCCGAAGGGAGTCATGCTCTCGCACCACAACATCGGGTCCAACATCAGCTCGGCCGATCAGCTCTTTCAGATCACCCGCGACGACGTGGTCTTGGGCGTGCTGCCGTTCTTTCATAGCTTTGGCTACACGTTGATGATGTGGTTGCCGCTGAACGTCGATGCCGCCGGTGTGTACCACTTCAATCCGCTGGATGCCCGCACAATCGGTGAGCTGTCTCAAAAGCATCGCGTCACGATCGTCGCTGCCACGCCGACGTTCTTGAAAACGTATCTCAAACGCTGCGAGAAAGAGCAGTTCGCGACGCTCGACTTGGCGATCGTCGGTGCCGAAAAACTTCCGCAGGCGCTGGCCGAAGAGTTTCAGGCCAAGTTCGGCATCCTTCCGACCGAAGGCTACGGCTGCACCGAACTCTCTCCGCTCGCCGCCGCCAACGTCCCGGATCACCGCGCTCAGGGCATCGAACAGATTGGCACAAAGCTTGGCACCGTCGGCCGAGCCGTCCCAAATGTCTGCGCCAGGATCGTGGATCCTGACACCCTCGCTGAACTCGGCAACAACAAACAGGGGCTGCTGCTCATCAAAGGCCCGAATGTCATGCAGGGCTACCTCAACCAGGCCGAGAAGACCGCCGAGTCAATTCTCGATGGCTGGTACAACACCGGCGATATCGCCGAAATCGACGACGATGGTTTCATCAAGCTCACCGGGCGTCTCAGTCGCTTCTCAAAAATCGGCGGCGAGATGGTCCCGCACGTCCGCATTGAGGAAGAACTGCTCCGAATCGTCGAAGTCCCCGATAGCGACGACACCGACATCAAGCTCGCGGTGACCTCGGTTCCCGATGCGAAAAGGGGCGAACGCCTGGTCGTGCTCCACAAGAAACTGCCGAAGCCGGTCAACGAAGTCTTGAAGGAACTCGCAACTCGCGACCTGCCGAACCTCTGGATTCCCTCGGCCGACAGTTTCCGCGAAGTCGAGCACATTCCGCTTCTCGGCACAGGTAAGCTCGACCTCAAAGCGGTCAAACAACAAGCCCTGGATGCCTTCGCAACCAAGCCGCAATAGCTCACAATTCGCGGTGATTTGTTACTTGCATAACGGCATCGCCAAAGTTCTGTTGCTCAAGCTCTTATGTCCGGTTGCTGAGTAATCGTGGGATACTCCGAGCCACAAGCGCTCGTGCGAAAGGCGGTCTCGTGGAAAATGCTGTTTGTTACTGCGTTTGGAGACCGCTGCTTGACACCTTTCCGAGCCAACCGCTAATGTTCTCGCCGCTTCAAGCGGCTCGAATTTCTGGCAATTGGAGTGACGTTTGTCGGATCGTCTAGCCGAAAACATCCAGGCGATCCGAAACCAACGACACCTGCCGTTGGCAGACTCGTTTCAGCCCACTTAAATGGGCAGAAAAGTACTCCCGGGGGATTAGCTCAGTTGGGAGAGCGCTTGCATGGCATGCAAGAGGTCAGGGGTTCAAGTCCCCTATCCTCCACTCAATGGAACAGAAAGCCCTTCGGCGAGCACGTCGAAGGGCTTTCTCATTGTAGGGCATAGAGTTGCATCGACGAGATTGCAGTTCAACCAGACGATTTCAAGGATCTTACGTTTTTCTGCGTAATCAGCGGTAAGCCATTTCTGGCGAAGGGTTTGAGAAAGTTCAAACACCCTCGACGCCAATTCCGCGTTTTCGTCCCGAGTACGATCCAGAACATCTGCCTGCAACTTGATTGCGGCGAGCCGATCCCGCAACTCAGTCTGCTTATGATTGAAGGTTTTCTCATCGATCTGATCGTCGATCCGCAGGTTCAGCAACCGGTCCTGCTGAGCCGCGATTAAAGTCTCTTGCCGCTGAAGTTCGGCCCGCTGAGCACGGGCGTCGGTCTGAGCATCACGGGTCTTTGATGCAAGCACGGCCCGGAACCAGTCTCGAATGCCTTCATCCTCGATTCGCATCTTGTCAAAGATGGCAAGGACTTGGCGGTCGAGTTCCGCCTCGGTGACGCGCGTTCGGGGATGGCCAGGCTTGTTGTACTTCGTACAACGGTAGTAAAAATACTCCTTCGGCCCCGCCTTCGTCTTTTTGACCTTCAGCTCTCCGGTGATCTTGTGCCCGCAATGGCCGCATTCGATGAGGTCGGCGGCGTACGTCATCGTGTGTGATGTCTGTTGCTGATTGCCAAGCAATGCCTGCACTCGGTCCCACGTGGACCGATCGACGATTACTTCATGCTTACCGGGGTACCAGCCGCCCCGGTATTTCACCTCGCCGATGTAAGCCCGGTCGGTCAGCATGTTATGAACGGAGGTTTTGCTCCAGCGTGGCGATGCTGGTCGGTACTGGATGCCGTCGTCAGCAAACCGTTTCACGATACGTTCAAGCGTGTGGTTCTCGTAAGCATACAGGTGAAACATCCGCCGAACGTTCGCAGCCGCATCCGAATCTAGTTCGATCACTCGCCGGCCATTGGCCCGGACGTTTCGGAAGCCATACGGAGCTTTGCCGGGGAAGAAACCTTCCTGCACCCGGCGATTGATGCCCAGGCTGATGTCAACCGCCATTTGCTCGGTGAAGAAGCTTGCCATGTTGGCCAGCGTTCGCCGCATCATGCGTCCGGCAGGATTGTTTTCTGTCTGCTGCGAAATTGAGATGAACGGGACGTCGTATTCAGACTCCAGCCGTTCCAACTCGACATAGTCGAAGAGATTTCTGGCAGCCCGGTCGACCTTATAGAAAAGCAACGCATCGATCTCGATGCAGTGCTTTTTGGCGTACGTCACCATTTCCTTGAAGGTTTTGCGTTCATCTCGCTTACTGGCCGTTTCGGCAATTTTGAAGAGCTTGACGATTTTTCCGTCGTGGGATTCGGCGTACCGCTTCAGGGCGTCTTCCTGGACCTCCAGCGAGAAGCCTTCCCGCTCCTGTTCACGGCTGCTGACTCTCGCCAGTGCGACGAATTGTTTCATGGCCTTCCCCGCTGGACAACACATCTACCATCCGGCCCATGCCCATAATGATCTCCAAAGCATCATCTGGGATCAACTGGTCTCGGTAAAAAGGTTGCCAAACGCGGAGCGTGTGCTCGATGAGTTCGGGAGTGACCCAAGGCGGAGCACCACCGGGGACTGCGAAAGTTGCTGATGGCCCGTCGGTGATTCGGGAGCGGTCGTCACGTTTTGGCATCGTGGACGGCTCCTTAGAACAGCCTGCGTTCGACTTGATTGCCGTAGACCGTCCAACCGGAGTGCGGCTGTTCCTCGCGGCCGTAAAGTTCCAGGTATGGACCAGGGCTGACTCGCTCTATGAGTCCGCGAAAATGGAACGGCTTGCGGCTATGCACTGTGCGGCGGACCGATTGCCAGCTTCGACAAGTGCGGTCTTGGAAAGGTAGGTTCCCGCGAACGCCGAGCAGCAGATACTCGTGCGAGACACGCCAGTAATTGCCCATGCCTAGTTGCGGCTTGACCCAGATCAGGCACGACTTGTATCGGAACCCCCAGTCGTGGATGACGTCAAACGCTTCCCGCAAAAAGGCGTTTGTCGTCCAAAGATGAAGATGAGCGTGGTCCGCAGCCAACGCACTTACGGGATCGCTCCGAATGGCGATTAGGGTCATCGTGCGGTAGTGATTTTCGGCGGCTCCCCGTGCCGCCGTGTTGGAGTAAGGCCAAGGCGGATCGGCGTAGATTGTCGGGAAACGCGCCCCGGACGTAACGAGTTGTCCCAGATCTCGAACGATGTTCGGCAGCGATGGAGCCGAGATGTGCTCTACGCCTTTCGCTGGTTCATTCGAGTTTTTATGGAACAAGGATTCGCTCACGAGCGTTCCGCCTCCCTGTGTTGCAGAATCCAGGTATGGGCCTGATCGAGGGCGTGGCGGACTAGCTGCAGATCGCTGGGAGCAAAGCGCGTCGACTGCTTCCATTCCGAGCCATTACGGAACAGGCGTGTCACAGTCACGGCGTAACAAAGTTCCGACGTGCGTTTTTTCTGCCACACGCGAGCCACAATTAGGCCATAGCGAACTTCATGAACGGGACGTCGCGGCATGTTAGTCGTCCCTCCCGATGTCGTCGTCGAATTTCTCGGTCAAGCTCACCAGTTCGGATCGCAGCGAGGCGGGGATACAGCCATCGTCCGCCAAAATAGCGGCGAGCACGCGACACAACTTTGAAAGGTGAAGGACGTCTTCTGGTTTGAAAAGCTGTGTAACGTGACCGGTACGTGGCGTCATGCGATAGATATTGAAACGATATGCCCAACCCACTTCGCTATCGCCGACTTTCCAAACAGAAGATACCAATGGACCCGCTCCCGCCATTGTGTATGGGCGGTGTGAGAGAGTTGCCGTCCACAGTTTCGATTTACGATTCACGGAATCTCCTTTCGACTTTGTCAAAAGGGGAATGAAGAGCTGTCGCTCTCCCCATTCCCCGAAGACTACACATACTTTCACGACTCTTCACTGTAGGTTGCCCGCCGGACGCGACAGTGGCGCGGCGGACGACGAACTGGCCGGCAAGCCAGCCGACGGTACATCAGGGGTCAACCCTGTGTTGAAACCGGCGCAACGCACCTAGTACTCGCTGGGGAGTAGAATGGTCGTGATAGACCGATCCCACTCGGTAATGATCCAGACCTTCGTTCCAGACTCAGTGGAGTACCGCGATAGCAAACGACCATCGCAATCGAGACTAAACTCGTTCTCCGCCTTGTCCTCGTCACAAAGCTCCCCCCAATCGCCGGTAAGATGGCGCAAAAGGCTCAAATAGATCTCACTGGGCCTCAGCTCCAACGCGACTCCTGGGGTGATCACAACTTTTCCCGAATTGAACTTGGCAATCGCTTCAGACATGACGTTCATCTTCCGTGATGAAGGCCGGCAGGATTGCATCCTGCCGGCAATTGTTAATCCATTACTGATTCGACTTAGATAACCGGGCCTGCATCTCTTGCTCGTGTATCCAGTCGAACGCCATGTCCGCCGCTTTGGCGAGATCCAAGAGATCCCCGAATCCAAAACTTGCCGACTCTTGGTTCTGTCCATCCGCATCCTTGTACTTGCGTACAAACTCGGTGTTGAACCAAACGCCGTTGTTCTTGGTTGGGTTATCCCAGATTGCCACTTCCAATCGTCCTACTCGAAACGAATGGGCCGGTTTCTTTTTCTCTTCCATAAGCACTCCAAGTGTGCGTTGTATGCAAGTCGCCGCCTCTGCGAGTCGACCGGCACGTGTTTTCAAACAGCGGCTTCATGACCGCTGCCGCGAAAATGGACGGCCCGTAGGCCGTCCTAAAACCAGAATGTCAACCTTGAGCAAACCTACTGACGAGCCGCTCTGGTGTTGTGCGGCTTGGCCAGTGATGTGCGCAGCTTCTCGATGGCTTGCGTCAGCTCACTAAGGTTTTCAGTCGGAATGAACTCCGACATATAGAACCGTCCTGTGCTGGCTTTCCAACGACCAAGTCGCACGACGTACTCTCTTTTTCGAAAGCCGCCTGCCGGGTAAACGAGAACGCCGATATCACCGACGGTGAAATTGGCAAGCTCTTTCGGCATCGGGCCGTCCTGAAATGGCATGCCGCATTTCCGGCAGAAGCGTTCGTTGACTTGGGGAAGGAAAAACCATCTCCAAGGCCAACGAGACTTCCAATGATCAAAACTACGTCTGACACGGTACATAACTGGATCTCTCCAGCGAGTCAGCGAGCCGCGTTCCCACGAACGTCAGCTCACCTACGGTTTGCAAAAGGATCTTTTGTCCCGGTGTTTTCCGTGCTCATGGGACGAGAGCGAAACAAAACCCTGCGAGAGGGAGTGTTGAATGCGATGTTCAGAGTTCAGTGTGGAGGGGGTGCGATCAGGTTCAGCAACTCGGGTATTACTGCGATTCGTGTTGGCAGTGGCGGAGGGCACTCCAGCAATGCGCGACTGAGGCGCTCCGCCTTTTGTGGCAATGCAGTCGCAATGGTGATCTCAAAACACCCGGCCGCCACGCGTTCACGCCACGTCGGGTCAGTGGCGATTCCGCGCTCATCCTCGGCGCACTTGGCGACAACGCGATCCCAGCGACCGTCGCCTCCCATATCAACACGGAGGAAGCCGATCACTTTCTCAGTCGTCGCCTGCAGGTAATAGCCAGCGGTGAGTGAAGTCACGCCGAGTGTCGGAAAAGTCTCTTGCAGAATCGCAGGAGTTAATCGCATTCGAGGCGTCGTTCCCAAGCAACAGAAACTCAGCATGGCAAATCTGCGTATCTTGGACTCCTCGGACAGCGGTCGGTCATTCATACGGCGTCCGACAACAGGGACTCCGGTCGCCTCATTGGCCTTAGTTGTCAGGTAGTAGCAACGGCGGCCTGGGTACAGCCACGTCTCGGTCATCAGTCTTCGGTTGACCAGTCGATCAATTAAGCGTTGCACATCGACATGCGATTGACGTTTGAATGCCGGGAGCCGCGCAGCAGCCTCGATGACAATCAATCCGTAATGTTCGGTGAACTTCAACACCGAGAATTCTGGAAGAGTCAGGCGACGTTCGTTGGTTATGGGCATGATTGTTCTCACCACAGTTCGTAGTTCGACTGTCTAAGTTTTAGTGACACAGCGTAAGTTATTTGGTATTTGTTTCTTCCACGAGTCGTGTTGGAGTTCGAACTCAAGGAAGGAGCAG
>JAYVSP010000758.1:0-9397 GCA_043775215.1 Planctomyces sp.
GGTTGCCGTGCAAAATCATCGAATCGACCGACCCACAAGGGGTCGGGCTACAGTCCGCTGGAATTGCTGTTATGCACCCAAACGGCGCCGACCTGCATCGAGTCCGCTTCCCACGACAAGCCGTTTGAACATAGCTTACAGATCAGGTGTCGTCGGGAATTCCGTGGAAGTTTCTGCGTGCCACGGCCTCAAGCAAGCGACCCCACCGGGCTTGTCTCATTGGTATCTACACAACGTAGCCATCATCGCTCCCGCGTGATGAGCCGAACGCTACAAACACCATGATTTCTCGGAAGTCTCTGAAAAGTTCGGCTCGTCACGCGGAGCGATGACGGCTACGTTTCTTCGGCCTTTTCGACTTGTGTAGATACCACCGGGCTTGTCTCGGAGGCGTGAACAACGCACATGCTTCGAGTGCGGTTCAGAAAGCACAGCGTTATGAGTCTCGCGCAGAAAGAAAAACGTTGCCATCAACGCCCACCGAAGGAAAGCAAAGAATGGAAGCTCCAACACAGTCCGTGAAAGCTCCGCTACGGATCCTGCATCTGGAAGACTCTTTGATGATGGCAAGAGTCATTCAACATACGCTTCAGCAAAGTCTGGCTTGCGAAGTGACGCCTGCCAGCGGCAGGGCCGAGTTTGAAGCCGCGCTGCGAGAGGGCGAGTTTGACCTAATCCTCTGCGACGTCACCTTACCGGACTACGACGGTTTGTCGGCGTTGCGGTTGGCGAAGTCCGCAAAACCCGAAGTGCCGGTGATCATTATCTCCGGCACGATTGACGAAGACGGCGGCGTCGCGAGCATGAAACTCGGTGCCTCCGACTTTCTGCTCAAGCAGCGGATGGAAGGTCTGGTCCCTGCGGTCCATCGGGCGCTCCAGGAAGCCGAAGAACGCCGCCAACGAATGGCGGCGGAGAAGGCGCTGGTCGAAAGTGAACGTTTCAACCGCACCATACTCGACGGCGTGAAGGATTACGCCATTCTGATGTTGGACCCGATGGGGCGCGTCGCCAGTTGGAACGCAGGGGCGAAAGCGATCCAAGGGTACAACGCTGACGAAATCATCGGTCGGCATTTCTCCTGCTTTTACATCGAGGAAGCAATTCGTGCGGAACTCCCACGGCACGAATTGGAAGTTGCGACGAAAGTTGGCCGATTTGAAGACACGGGCTGGCGCGTGCGCAAGGACGGCTCCCGGTTCTGGGCGAACGTTGTGATCAATGCCGTGCATGACGACAGGGGCCAACTTCTGGGATTCTCGAAAGTCACGCGCAACATCACGGAACGCAGACAGGCGGAGATCGAGCGCGAGCAATTGATCGTGAGCCTGGAGGAGGCCGTGACGACGGCCAATCGCAGCCGGTCTCAACTGGAAGCGGTCATCGAGGCGATGGAGGACGGAGTCTTCGTCTTCGACATGCAACGCGATGTGGTCCTGGTCAACGAAGCTGCCGCTAGAACCTATGGTTTTGTCAGCGTGGCTGAGGTGCGGCAGCACCTGGCCTTTTTCGTGGAGCGATTTGAACTCGCCGACCTGACCGGCACACCAATCCCGTTTGAGCAGTGGCCGGTATCTCGAATCCTGCGGGGAGAGTCCCTCAGCAATTGGGAATTCCATGTTCGGCGAAAGGACATTGGGCGAGAGTGGTTCATTGCCTTTAGCGGTGCGCCGGTTTGCGATGAACAGGGAACTCAGATTCTGGCCGTCATCATTACTCGCGACGTGACCGAGCGGCAGAAGGTTCTGAAGGAACTTCAATCGACCGCCGTGGAACTCCGCCAAGCCAGCGCCGCCGTCGAACACGAGCGGGCACAACTCGCCGACCGCGTCGTCGAGCGAACGGCTAATCTGACCGCGGCCAATGAAGAACTGGTCCGTGCCAGCCGCTTCAAGAGCGAGTTCCTGGCGACGATGAGTCACGAACTGCGCACGCCGCTCAACGGCATCCTGGGTATGAACGAACTGCTCCTGCGAACGGAACTGACCGCCCGGCAGCGCGAATTCGTCGAAGCCGGCACGCTCAGCGGCCAGACGCTGTTGCAGTTGATCAACGACATTCTGGATCTGTCCAAGATCGAAGCTGGCAAGCTGGAACTCAACCCGCGCGAGTGCAGTCTGGAAGCGCTCACCTACGACGTCATCACGGTCTTCTCGCACGCGGCCCGGCAGAAGGGACTGACGCTGACGTGTGAAGTGGAACCCCAAGTCTGTGTCACGGCCGAGTGTGACGACCATCGGTTGCGGCAGATTCTGGTGAATCTGTTGGGCAACGCCTTCAAGTTCACGGCGTCTGGCGGCGTGACGCTGCGAGCGCAATGCCGACCGGCGAACGACAGCCGAGCGATCGTGCGGTTCTCAGTCACGGATACCGGCGTGGGCATTCCGCAAGCCAAAGTCGATCGCCTGTTTTCACCGTTCTCGCAGGTGGATAGTTCCACCGCCCGCCAATTCGGCGGCACCGGCCTGGGACTGTCCATCAGCAAACAGTTGGTCGAATTGATGGGGGGCACCATTGGCGTGGAAAGCCAACTGGGAGCCGGCTCCACCTTCTGGTTTGAGATCCCGCTCCAGTTCATTGCCGGAGATTTGGATGTGTCCCGAGTGCGCGAGCATCTTGCCGGAGCCAAGGTGCTGGCCGTCGATGGCATCGACCGTGATCGACAGCAGATTGGTGAGTGCCTGCGTGCTTGGGGATGCCCTACCGAGCAACTCGCGACCGTCTACGAAGCCTTGGATGCGGTCGAGCGCGAGGAAGCCACCGGGTCTCCCTTTGCCGTGGTGCTCGCCGACTGCCAGTTGGCCGTGGGGGATGAGTCTGTCGTTCTGCAAGAACTGGCCGCGCATCCTCGTTTGCCAATCATTGGGCTGGGAACCAACGAGGACAGTGAATCGGCAGACTATTTGCATCAGCTCGGTGTGCGGCATCTGCTGACCGACCCGGTGCGTCCCAGCGCTCTGTTCAACGCGCTGACGTCGGTCCTGTCGGTGTCAGTTCCTTCGTTGTCCGCCGACAAAGAACAGGCCATCGCTTCCCGTGAGCCATCGGCACCGATCACGGGCCACATCCTGGTTGCCGAAGATAACCAGATCAACCAGATGTTCGTTATCGAATTGCTCAAACACTGCGGCTGCACCTGCGACGTGGCGTCCAACGGCGACGAAGCGTTGGTCGCCCTGCAACACAAGCAGTACGACCTCGTGCTGATGGACTGCCAAATGCCGGAGATGGACGGCTTCACGGCCGCGCGGGAAATCCGCCGCCGCGAAGCCGCTGACGGCGCGTCGCGCCACATTCCCATCATCGCCCTGACCGCCAACGCGCTGAAAGGCGACCGCGAACGCTGCCTCGAAGCCGGCATGGACGACTACCTCAGCAAACCCCTGCAAGTCCGCCAACTGTTGGCGATGCTCGAAAAACACCTCTCGCGGCAATGAGAGGAACGCGGCTTGCTTCCTGCGATTCCGCCCCAACGGGGCAGCCCTATGCCAGCCCAGGCCATCGGCCTGGGTCACGGTCACGACAACCAAACTTAGCCCCAACGGGGCGGCCCTAATCGCTGTTGGTTATGGTTGATTGGGATTTTCATGGTGGTGCCATTTAGTGCCGCCCCTTTGGGGCTGGATGCTCGTTATGAATATCGGCCCCCAGGCCGTTGGCCTGGGCTGACATAGGGCTGCCCCGTTGGGGCGGAACCACAACAGCGCAACTTCAAAACTTGCGCGTTGGGCCAGTGTGGGACACTCTGTCAATGGTTTCCCGTGACTCGTCCTTCACGCCACCTTCATCACAATCGCGTTAATCGGAGCAGTGCTTGTCTGGACGGATACGGTCCCCCGAAAACTCCGGACTCGGCCAGTCCTCGTTTCGCCCCGTGATCTAAGAATGATTGCGCAGTCAATTTTGTCCACGTAAAGATGTTCGCTCTGTGAGCAGGCCAATCATGAATCTTCTGACCGCCTCCCCGCACCCCGCCGAACTCAGCCGAACCGCCTCGCGGTTTCAATTGCCGGCCGACGACCTTCGCGAATTGTCCGCGATCGCCGCTCCGATCGACGTCCACACGCTGATCGATCAGTGTTTGGAGAATCTCGCCTTTGGACTCACGCTGCTCGAAGCATTCGCGCAGACCGCCAATGACCGAGTCGATGCCCTCGCCAAACAGGTGGCGCAAGGCAACCTCAACGAGGTCGCAGCGATGGCCCACGGGCTCAAGGGTGTGGTCGCCATGCTGGCGATGCACTCGCTCGTCGAGGTTTTCGTCAACATGGAATCGGCGATTCACGACGAAGACCTCGCCTCTCTGCAATCTCTTGTTCTGGAACTCCGCCACGAAATGCAACGAGTCCTCGACTACATCCCCACCGTCCGCGTGATGGCGCTGCGGGAACAGGCTGTCCAAGTCTGACAAGCGGCGATTGATGGATGTGTTGGTCGTTGACGATGAGCATGCCTCTCGCGAGACGGTCGCGCACAGCTTTTGCGCGGCCGACGATGTTGGGACTTTTTAGCTTTCCCGCCCCATTGAGTCGTGCCGTGATCCTCGCCGGGGCGGGCCTGCCGCGACTGGCGGGGTGTGATGGTTCCACTGGCGGACGGATCGGGTGTTTTGGCCCGAAGCACCCGGAGTGTCCTGGGGTGCTCACCACAAGCACGGGGGACGAGTCTTCGCGAACAAACTCCGGGGACGTGTGGTGACCAGTGGAAGGAGCGGTTCTTTCACCGGCTCCACACAACCGATCGTCGGTCATTCGACAGGACTTCGAGCGTAGCACGGTTCGTGCTGCATCGTCACGCGACGACGGAAACCGGCGGCGGAGTAACGCGCATTTTCGTGAGCCGGAGACCGTGAGAGCGATCCCGCGTTCTCCCAACCACGAGGTTTGTCGAACTGATGCGTCTTGTCTGAATCCGAGTGGCTGCGATAGATTGTTTCTCGTCCAGAGTCACTGAGTGATTTGTGGAAGAGATTTGTCGTCCTGGTCGTCTCTTTGAAATCGGAGTCCAAGCGATGATTGAATTGACCATCGAGCAACACTCGTCAGCCCTGGCCGACCCACAGACTCCGCAGCGCGTCCTTGATCCGGTCTCAAGGCAAATCTTCGTGTTGCTGCCCGAAGAAACTTACGAACAAGTGTGTCGGCGACTCTTGGCCGAGGGTTCGGATGAGATCGCTGTTGGGCGGTTGGTCGAGGAGGCGATGGCTGAGTACGACGCGGACGACCCGTTGCTCGCGAGCTATCAGACGATGCGAGGCGAGTAATGGTTCAGCGGGGTGATGTCGTCGTGATCGACTTCCCGTTCACGAGCGGGAAGCAAAGCAAAATCCGGCCGGCGTTGGTTGTGCAGAACGACAAGGACAATCAGCGATTGCCCAAAACCGTGGTCGCGATGATCACCGGGAACTTGAGCCGCGCTGCCGAAGCGACTCAGAGGCTATCCGTAAAGCCGTAGCATGGGCTTCCAGCCCGTGACTTCTCTCGCTGAATCGCGGGCTGGAAGCCCACGCCACGAGGCTTTTCGGATAGCCTCTCATTTGCTGATCGACCCGAACACGAGCGAGGGAAGCGGGGCTGGATTGACAGGGCCTTCATTGGCCGTGTTCGTCAATCTTTTCACGGTCGATCAATCGGCCATCCTGCGGACACGGGGACATCTTTCGCTGAGCCTCATGGAACGCGCGGATGACTGCCTGCGAGTCGCTTTGGATTTGAACTGAACAGGCTGAAGTTCCTCGAGTGTTACCTGGGTGCCGACGCAGTTCCGAGACAGGCATTCCGCGGAATTTTTCGATTATTTAGAAAATACCTTGGAGTGGGCCTGAGTCAGGTCTTCACGTCCGCGAGATCGTAGAGTTCTCGGAGCGCCTCGCGCACGCTGCCGCCATGTTTTTCGTACAGATGCCGAATTTGTTCGGCGGCGATATTGGATGAGTCCGCGAGCAATTGGCTGACCAAATCGGACAGCAATTCGGGATTCGTTTCGCAGTTCCACAACGTTGGCAGACGACCAGGGCGATGCGTCGTGACGATCAGCCCACCGGCTCGTCGAGTCTGCCAACGGAAACGCCGCCACGCGAATGGGCCGAGCTGCTCACAGCCATCGAATAGAATGAGGTCGTTCGGGGTCATTGAGTCATGGACCAGCCGGACAAACTCAGTCGGATAGGCTCGACTTTGTTCGTTGAGGAACAGGCGATGAACGCGAAAACCTGAGACGGACAGCCGTTCGCCGAGCTCTTCCAGCAGTGTCGACTTGCCCGATCCGTGCGGCCCGACAATCGCCGCGCAATAGCGCAACGACTCCAAACGCGTCAGCAGCGACGGCCAACTCCCCACGCGGAATTGGTAGCGCAGTCGCAGCACTCGCTCCACGGCGAACGGGTTGTCACGCGCACGCATTGCTGGTCGTCCCTCCGCAAATGGTATCTGCGGCCCTTGTGGATCATGCTTCGCCGTACAGTAGAACCTCGCGAGCGCCGGGTGCGATCGTGATTTCTGTGCGGCCGGATTCTTTCAGCGGCTTCGCGACCAACTCCAACGCCCACAGCAACGAAACGAGTTTGCCAGAGAAACTGTAGGGAGCCGCAGGCAATTTCAGTTCCGTGGTGTGTGAGCCGGTTTGTCCCTGAATCTTCAGTGGAATCGTGGTCTCGACATGGATGTCGGTGGTTCCTTTTCCCGACGTGTTCCACACCAGCCGCACTTCGAGAGCGTCCGGTTCTGAATCCAGATCCCAGTGAGCATCCACGGAAATCGTTTCCGCAGGCTCGAACGCCGTGCGGCCGTCGGAACTGGTGATCGCGAGCTGATTCATGTGTCATCTCCTGCACGGAGCGGCTGCGGTAGAATAGTGATTGGAAACGAGGCCGCCACGTCCGGCCAGAACGAGATTTCGCCGTGAACTTCCAGCGTCCATACGATTTCATTGTTCGGGGCGTGGAAGGTGTGCATGATCCCGGCCGGGACGCGGATCTCCGCCGAGCCTTGCGCCATCTCGAACATCTCGGAGGTCTCATAGATCCGAATCTCAGCGAACGTTTTGATGTCTGTGGACGTGCTGGTGCCACACAGATACGTCGCCTTCTCGACACCTTTGAGCAAGATCGTGAACTGTCTGATCGAACCAATGCGGCCGGTCAACGTCCAACTCAGCCGCAGCGGTCCTCCCAGAGGAATCGCGGCGGAATTGACCGTCAGCGACGGCCGAGGATTGAAGAGCTTCAAAAATGTATAGAACACATATCCGACGAGCCCCACTCCAACCAGTACGAACTGAAGCACGAACGCGACTTTGAGCCAGGCCCAACCGGCGATCCGCCCGTGACGAAGGTCGTCAAGTATTATCTGGGCGAAGACTGAAACAACTCCATTCCAAATACACGTAAAGACGATCGCTTCCAGGAACTTTTCGAACGGCGTGGACGGCGGCTTCAAGATCACTGGACCCGCGGAGTTGGAATCCCGGTCGGAGAGGGGCGAGTCATTGGCCTGGACGTTGGCGAGCGTCAGGTTCTGCGTTGTCGCTGGCTTCCACTTGATCTTGATCGCCGAGAGTGGGCTCCGTGGAATGCGAATCGTTCCCTTGGCGATCAACAACGCGACCGATCCGACCACCAGGAACGGAAGCGGAAACAAGCCCCACCACATCTCCGGCACCCAGCCGCGCTCAATCACCGCTTCGTTCGGATCGCCGGGATTCACAAAGCAGGTCGTTTGCTTGCCGGTGGGATGATCTTGGATGACTTGATTCTTCCAGTCCCTCCCCGTGTTTGACGTCAGGACCACGAAGCAATAGCGATTCGACTGATGCTCCCGTTTTTCGACCGTGTACTTGAAGACGACCTCCACGCGGTCAGAATCGCCATCCCCATCGAGCTTGCTCGAAACAACGGTGCATGGGGTTGCGCCCCAGCTACTGGCTCGGACCATATCGTAAACTGGCCGTAGCGTCAGCAAGTAAAAGGCCACACCACCAATGCCAAGAAATCCCAGCGCGAAAACAGAGGCGATGCAGCCTGTACCGACTCGAACCGCTCGGTCTGAGATTGCGGGCGCGTCAGTGGATGTCGTGATTCGCTGTGACATGAGTTTTTCCTCAACGCAACCAATGAGCGATGGCATAAAACAAGAACAGACCAAAGGGCGAGAATAGAAGAAATGCTCCGACACCAAGTAGGACTTCGAGCACGACAACACCTTTCGGAAGCAAACGCCGCCGTAGGCGAAAACGAATGGCGTAAACGATCACCGCAACTGCCGCAATGGACATCAGGCCGACGAAAACGCCTCTGGTGCCTTCGGACATAATGACATGAAACAGCGACTCGTAGAGGCTTGCGAGAATCAAGATCAGGGCCATGATGACACACCAAGGCACACCGCCAATCAGCAGCACTCCGAAAAGAAAGTCGCAAGAGAGTCGAACCAGTTTCATGGCGACGGTGGCCCTGAGTTGCGATTCGGACCAAAGGGGCTGTGTATTTTTAGTTCGGAGAGTTGCTCCTATCCCAACGGGATTATGCCACATAGCCCAGGGTTGCCGCGCTTCGCGGCTACCCTGGGGAACACATCACCGCTTGATTTTCTACCCCAACGGCCCGTTGGGGTAAACCGACGAATTCAATCTCGTTCCCAGGGTAGCCGCGAGGCGCGGCAACCCTGGGCTATGAGTCATAATCCCGTTGGGATAGGGACAAACCGCTCATGCCAAACGACAACTCGATATCAAATACCAACTCTCGGAAGTTATTTGTGCACAGCCCATAAGGTGCCACTGCCCTCGCAAATGCGGCTCAATCAGCCGCTGGGGAATACGGGGGCAAGTTCCAGTCGAGGCCCAGTTCCGCCAATTGAGCGCGGATCAGTCGCAGATTCCAGAGGTGGATCGCGTTCGTGCCGGAGCTATTCGTGGTGATCAGTTGCGTGTGGTGATGAGCGTCAGAAAGGGGACCAGCGTGAGGTTGATGTGAGCGTTGAAAAGGGGACCACCGTTAGTCGGCGATCCGAACTGAGAGGACTGGTATCGAGCACCAGTCGCTTGGGGGGATCGAAGGATGTTGACGGTGATGCAGCACGAATTGATTCGTCGGAAGGTCTTGGTTGACGGGCTGAGTCAACGGGAAGTGGCTCAGGAATTGGGTCACTCGCGCAAGACGGTGAAGAAGGCCGTCGCGCTGATGGAGCTGCCGGGGTATCGACGGCAGGTGGCTCGGCAGCGGCCGGTGTTGGAGCCGGTGGCGGGGATCATCGCGTCGTGGCTGGCGGGGGATCGGACTCGTCCTCGGAAGCAGCGTCATACGGCGATGCGGGTGTTCGAGCGGTTGCGTGACGAGCATCAGTTTGTCGGCAGTTATTCGCCGGTGCAGCGGTTTGTGGCCGCGTGGAAGCGGGCCGCC
>JAYVSP010000759.1:0-4972 GCA_043775215.1 Planctomyces sp.
GGAGGGTTCAAAGCAATTCGCCGGTGGTGCGTCTGTCGGCGACCACCGGGTAAACCGACTGCGCACGTTCGACTGTCTTGTCCCCTCGCCCCGGTACTCCGGGGAGAGGGTTAGGGAGAGGGGCGTTCTTGAGTGGATGCGCAACAGCACGTTCGGCCCCCTCTCCCTAACCCTCGCCCCCGAAGCGGGGGCGAGGGGACAAAACAGCCAAACGTGCGCTGTCGTGCTAACTTTGAACCCTCCGGGTTGAACCGCAAAAGCGCAACTTCTAAACTCGCGCGTCGGGTTAGTGTACGGCTACGCTGCCCGACTCAACTCGCGTCTAAGCAACTCGGGCGTGATACCCAGTGCCCAGCCGACGGCCACGATCGCCAGCAACGAAGTCGTCGATGCCAGGCTTCCGTTTGCCATCGCACCGTCGTGAAGCGTGCCGAGCGGCAGCAGCGGGAACTCGCGCGAGCCATGAGCCAGGACAAGCCCCGCGCCACGCAAGAAGACCGCGCGGCCTCCGCTCTGTCGCACGCGAGCGACTGTCAGATGACTCGTTTCGGTCGAGATCACGATCGCGCCGCGACCGCAGTCTGTGGCGAGGTCGGCCACCTGTGGGTCGTCGACGTTGAGGATGACCGTGCCGTGCGGCAGAGCACTGTCGATCAGCACGCAAATCGCGTCCGTTTCCTGGTCGTCGCAATCCACACTAACCCGACGCGCAAGCGAGGGCGAACGCTCACGCGACTCATTTCGCAACAGAGCCCTGGGAAGCGTTCGCCCTCGCTGGCGCGTCGGGTTAGTGTTGTCGAGGCTCATCACGATCGCGACGCGAGATTCGTCGAATGCCAGACCTTCCTCGCGCAGGCGATCCAACGAGACCTCGCACACCGCGGCCTCGACGCGCGGGTGCAGCAGCAACGTGCGAATGCCGGTTGCGTTGTCGCTCGGTTCGCAACGGACGCGGCGCTCGTCCACAAAGACGCCCGCTCGCGTGGCTCGTCCCACAACCGAGTGCATCGTCGCCAGCAGTTTTTCGACGCGGCACGTCACCGTGCTGCACTCGTCATCGCCGCAAATCGCCACGAGCGGAATCCGCGATTGCTCGGGCTGCGGGAACATCAGCGAGATGATCGCTTCGGGAACCGGCCGTGGTGGATCGCTAAACGGACTCAGATGCATCAGGATCGCCGGCCCCGCATTCACTTCGAGCAGCCCGCCATTCTGTTCGGTCAGCGGACGCGCGATGTTGTTCGCGACGAGATCGACCCCCGCGATATCCAGTCCGACCATCGCGACCGCGTCGGTCACGCTCGCGGCCACGTCCGGATGTACGTCGTCCGTGACGTCGATCACGCCGCCGCCCCAACCGATCCGCGGCTCGAACCGCAGAACGACTCGCTCGCCGGGACGCGGCGTCATCTCCAGACCGCTTCCTTGCGAGGCGAGCACGCGGCGCGTTTCGTCATCCACTTCCATCCAGAACCATGGACGAGTGCGATCGTTTCTGGCTCCGCGACGCGGATCGCGATTCATCTCCTCAATCAACTCGGCCACCGTTCGCTCGCCGTCTCCGATGATGACCGCTCGCTCGAACCGGACCGCAGCGATAACTCGGCCACCCACGACCAGCAGGCGATGATGGGCACCTTCGAGGAAACGCTCGACAATGACCTCAGCGCTGAACGCGTGAGCTTCTGCAAATGCGGCGGTAATCTCGGCACAAGACATCAGTTTGAGCGAGACGCCCTGCCCGTAATCGGCATCGCGCGGCTTGACGACAACGGGCAGACCGACTTCGCACGCGGCGGTCCATGCCGCCTCGGCATCGCCCACGAGCCGCCCTTCTGGGACCGGAATGCCCAACCGCTTCAGCAACTGTTTCGTCAAGACTTTGTCCCGCGAGACCGCCTCGGCAATGCAGCCCGATCGATCCGTGATGGCCGTCTGCACGCGCCGTTGCCGGGCTCCATGACCGAGTTGCACCAGACTCTCGTCATCCAAACGCAGCACCGGAATGCCACGTGCCTGAGCGGCAATCACGATGGCACCGGTCGTCTGTCCCAAACAGACCTCAAACGAAAACGCTCGGAATTCCTGCAACCGCGCGGTGAGATCAATGATGGTGTCATGCTGTGCCGCCTCCCACAACTCACACGCCAACTCGAAGGCGCGCCGCCCCACAACCACTTCGACAGACTCCGCAATCAGCCGCACCGCAGTTCCCGTCTCATCTTCGCGACACACAAAGCCTTCACCCACCGGCCACCGCGCGTCGCGTTGCAGGTTGAGCATCAATGCCAACAGCACCTCAGCAGAATCCCGCGGCGAATCTGGCCACGGCAGCGACGCCACGTCACTCGCTGGCAGCGTGACCTGAGCGGCATCCCACCAGCCAACGAGCCGCCGAACAGCATCCGCTCGCGATCCGGGCGAGGTCTCGTCCAGCTCAAGCTCCATCTCCAGCACACGCTGTCTTGACCAAACATTCGGTCCCTCCAACGCCAGCACTCGAATCACGCGCACGATGAATGCCTTTCACCAAAGACTGAGCGTTAATGCCGTCCCACACCAACCCGACGCGCAAGCGAGGTCTCAATCACCGCGCGACCGAGTAGCACGAAATTGGCCGATAAGGACAAGGCGTCCAGCCGCAAAGAAAGAGGCGCGCCGGTACAAAAAGTTTTTGGGCCATCGATCGGGGTCGAGCGTTGATCGGGGTTCTTGCGCAAGCCAGTATTCACGTGAAGCCAGGCTCCGAAGTGTTAACTCACGAGCGATTTCTGCGCTTCAGTTTGTGTCGCGACGACCTGTCCGATGGCACCAAGTTTCGTCGCCTGTTGAACCAAGTCGGCGGCATCATCGAGTTCAGCAACCAGCAATTCCAAAGGCTCGCGATTCAAGACCGTGCCGACAGCGTCGATCGCCTGTGCCAACGAAAGCCCACACCGCGAACGCAAGAGTTTGTTAAAGGCGACTTTTTGAAAGCCGGGCTGCCAATTGCTGAAGATCACTTTGGTCATGATTCGATCCTGATCACAATGGGCCGTGGAGTGTGGCCCGTTCTTGCTCCTGTCGTTCGTTCGAACGATTGAACGACGTCGCGAAGCAGTACCAAAAGGTCATCGAACGGCTAAAGTTACCGGCCTGTGGAAACAGATCGAAGAGCATTACAAAGGAATTGCCAAGAGCCATGTTTGAAAAAGTCGGAGACGCGAGTTTCATCAAAGGTGAGCATGAAGTTCTGAAGTTCTGGGAAGAGCACCAGATCTTCGAGAAACTGCGGCAGCAGAATGCGGGAAAGCCAAAGTGGAATTTCCTCGACGGGCCGATCACGGCCAACAATCCGATGGGCGTGCATCACGCGTGGGGGCGGACCTACAAGGATGCCTATCAACGCTACTACGCGATGACCGGGCATGAGCTGCGGTATCAGAACGGGTTCGATTGCCAGGGACTGTGGGTTGAGGTCGAAGTCGAGAAACAATTGAACCTCGGCTCGAAGACGGCGATCGAGCAGTACGGCATCGACAAGTTCGTCAACGAGTGCAAACGCCGTGTGCTGAAGTTCGCGGCTCGGCAGACTGAGCAGTCGATTCGGCTCGGCTATTGGACCGATTGGGATGACCCCGACACGCTGCGGTTGCTGGCGTCGAAGATCGGGACCGATGAAGTCGTGACGATCACGACGCCATCGGGCCAGCAGGTCTCTGGTACCGCGAGCGAACTGGTCGCGCGGCTCGGCAATGCGGAGTGGGGTGGCAGCTACTTCACGTTTTCGACCGAGAACAACGAGACGATCTGGACGTTCCTCAAGAAGTGCTTCGCGCGTGGCAAGATCTATCGCGGCTATGACGTCATGCCGTGGTCCGGCCGAGGCGGCAGCGCGTACTCGCAGATGGAAGTCGCCGACGGCCGCAAGCTGACGGTTCACAAGTCGATCTTCGTGCGGTTTCCGCTGAAGCCACGCGGCGGTGGGACCAATGGGAATGATGCGACGAGTGGGATAAATGAGCTTCAACCAAGCGGATCGCATACTTCCCATGAGTCCCATACGTCCTATTCGTCCCATCAACCAGCCAATGAATATCTGCTCGTCTGGACCACGACTCCGTGGACGCTCACAAGCAACGTCGCGGCGGCAGTGAATCCCGATCTTGAGTACGTCAAGCTGCGCAGCAAGCGTGACGGCAGCGTCTATTACTTTGCGAAGGACAACCTCGAATATCCGCGGCTCGCGAAGGAGTTCAAAGAAGGCTTCGGACGGCCCGAATGGTCGTGGCCGACCGGCGTGCCGAAGCTCAAGACGATTGGGCAGATTTTCAAGGAGCAAGGTGGCTACGAGATTGAAGCCACGCTCAAAGGCTCGGAGATGATCGGCTGGGAATACACCGGGCCGTTCGATGATCTGCCGGCTCAGCACGAGCCGGGTGGCGTGCCGTTTGATGCGCGAGTCAAAGACCTCTGCGGAGTGCAGTGTCATCGCGTGGTCGATGGTGGTCGCGACTTCAAAGGGAACCCGATGGTCGTGGCCGGCGAAGGAACCGGCATCGTTCACATCGCTCCGGGCTGCGGCGACGTGGACCATACTCTCGGTCAGCAGTTGGGCATCGTCGGCATCGCTCCGTTGGGTGAAGACGGAAGTTTCCTCGACGGCTTTGGCGCGTTCACAGGCAAGAACTCGACCGATCCCGCGACGGCGGAGTTTGTCTTCGAGCAACTCAAAGCGAAACATCTGCTGGTCAACGTCGAGCAGTACCCGCACATTTACCCGCACTGTTGGCGGACGGGGGACGAGTTGGTGTTTCGGCTGGTCGATGAGTGGTTCATCAACATGGACTGGCGAGACGAGATCAAAGAAGTCACCGAAGCGATTCGCTGGCTGCCCGACAGCGTCAACGGCAAAGAGCGCGAGCTGGAATGGCTCACGTCGATGCGCGATTGGATGATCTCGAAGAAGCGGTTCTGGGGACTCGCGCTGCCG
>JAYVSP010000760.1:0-5848 GCA_043775215.1 Planctomyces sp.
TCACCGAAGCCCGGGTCGCCTTGCTGATAGCCGCCCGAACCCGAATCGCTTCCGTTGTCCGCGACGACGGAGAAGTTCAGGTTGGTCTGTGCCGCCCAAGTCTGAGCGGCCTTCAGAATCTGATTCTGCCACACGGCTGGGGAACCGAACTTGGCGTTCATATCGGCAAACAAGTCACTGGTAACGCCGCCGCCGAGGTTGGTGCCATCCGGCGCAAAACTGATTGTCACCAATTCAGGATGCGCCCACAGGTTGCCAGATGTGGCATACGGCACGATCCGGGTTTCGAGCTCTTCAGCGCGAACCTCGGCCGGTTCTACGCTGCGCCTCACCGAGGCACCCCGACGAACGCGGGAACCTTCGAAAAATGGCTTGAATAACTGCGTCAATAACATCTCATGTTCCTCCTCAGAAACACATTTGGGGAAAGAGGCAGATCGAAGGGAAATCTTTAACCGGTGATCATCTGCCAATTTCTGTGACTGACACAGTCACAGACTCGCCGGGTCATCGCACGATCGCACTTTGAAGAGCGACCGACAAATCAGGATTTCCCGATGATGCGGCTCAGTCGTTTCCCGATCAAGCAGATTGTTTCGCGCTCAACGAGGGTTGTTCATCAGGGAAGCACCTGATGTGGAAACCGCGGCGACCGGGGAAACTAGTGGGGCGCGTGAGTCACCTCAGACGACGGAAAAGGCAATCGAGGCCAACTCTGCGGGTTATACTGCGGTCTTTTCTTTCCTCGATCGCGACTCCCGCTCGGTGAAGGGGTTATCCTGACCACACTCAATCAACGCGCCCTTTTGCCGCACTCCGCGTCCCCGGCGAGCGGGGGACGTCAGTCCTCCGAGCATTCTCGCGAACGCATCAAGTTTCCTTCGCCGCGTTCCGTTTTCTTCCGGCGAGCGGGGGACGTCAGTCCGAGTCCCTCAAGCAGACGCTTCGGTTTACTCTCACCGCAGTTCGACAGTAAATCACTCCGTCGCCAACGAAACACAGACGATCTCTTCGTCGTTGCGAGCGAAGACGTGACGATTTGCGAACGCAGGATGCGACCAGACGATTTGGCGTCCCCCCGCATTTCCTGTCGGCTTGAGCAAGCTCGCTCGACTGAGTTCTTCGTAACCCTTGGGCGTGAGCTTCGCGATGATCAAATCTCCCTGCTCATTCGCAATGAAGAAGCGATCGGAGTGTTGAATCAGAAACGCATTCGCCCAGCGCGCATTCCGAGCCTTGTTCGCTCCGGTGGCGGTAAGGTCTTGCCAAATACGTTTGCCCGTCTCGGCCTCTAAGCAACGAAGCTGCCCGTAACTGCAAACTCCATAGATGTACCCGTCTTGTATGAACGGCGTCGGCATGATCGAGTGCAGGCCGTCGGTCCTTTTTTCGTCCTGCCCTTTTCCGCGCCACAGTTCCGTGACTCCCGGCTTATCACTGGCAAGCTTGAGCATCAGCGGGCCGTTGTAGAACGATGTCAGAAACAACAGATCGCCAGATTTACGCGGCGTGGGAGCGGTCAGTCCTTCTCGCGAACCGAACGGGAACGACCACAACAACTTTCCGGTTTCGGGATCGAGCGAGTTGACCGCATCGGGCAACCAGACGATGAGCTGTCGGACTCCGGCCGCTTCGTAAATCATTGGCGGGCCGTAACCCGACCCATGTGGACCGGTGGCAGAGAGTGCTCGCCACAGTTCTTTGCCCGAATCTTTGTCGAACGCAACAACCGCGGTTCCCTCACCGCCGACGAGGCAGATCAGCTTGTGGCCGTCGATCAATGGATGCGACGCGAAGCCCCAAGTCGGCGTGATGCGAATGTCGTATTCCTTCTTGAGTTCTTTGGACCAAGCCACCTCGCCGTCCTTCGCGCTAAGGCAGAACAGATGCCCCTCCGCACCGAGCGTGTAGACCATGTTGCCACTGACCGCCGGAGTGCATCTGGGGCCGGCCGGATAGCTGACGGTGTAGATGCACGGGTAAGCATGCTTCCAAAGAATGTCGCCCGTATCGCGATTCAGACAAAGGACTCGCTCCGAGGAGGGAACTGGCTTTCGCTCGAAGGGATTCGCGGAATCAGCACCTTCCGTAATGATGCGGTCGGTGACATAAACACGATCGCCAACAACGGCCGGCCCGGCATACCCCGATCCAATCGGCGTCCGCCACTTCCGCGTGAGTCCGTTCTCCGGAAGCCGATCCACGATGCCGGTCTCACGCCAGACCCCATCGCGCCGCGACCCCAGCCACTGCGGCCAATCGTCGGATTGAACTCCGGTTGCATTGAGCAGCACCAGAAATATCCACAGTATTCGTTGCATGATGTCGTCTCATTGGAAAAGGCTGGCGAAAAATGAAGGGCGGAAAATAAGACAATCAGGCAGTCGCTTGCTGTTCGACTATTGTTTTGGTGTCAGTGTTGAAAAGGTCACAGTGTGGCGTCCGATATTGGCCCAGATCAATGCGGTCAAAGATGTGTGTTTGACGAGACGCCACGCGTGCTTCTCGAAATTGTCGAGCGAAGCGTCTTCTTCAAAGGCTGTGAGTTTGAATGCTACTTGCTCGGTGACGTGCCGGAAGTCCTGCCGTCCGACCGAGTGTTGATGATATTCCACGGTGGCTGGACGAATGGAAAACTCGCGGCCGCCGAAAAAGTGCATCAGTGCGTCTTCATAAAGCGGCAATTCGAGTCCAGTCCCCCAATCCGCAAGAATTTCAAGGAGCGTCTCACGCAGGAAACCGGCTCCTGGTACTCCATCATCCCAGTGTCGCTGATGACAGATAAATTGATAACGCTCCCGGAGAGTCAACGGTGCGTTCACAAACTGATGTTCGACTTGCTCTGTTCGGACATTGACCAGCAGTCCGCGGCTTAAGCCAACCAAATGAAGGTAATGAATGAGCTGCGCCTTGTGTTTTGGTGAGAATGCCTCATCCGCCTTGAACTCAAACACTCCGCAGTCGCCAACCAGTACGTCCAATCTGGAGCGGGTATGGAAGGTTCGAAATGAAATATGAATTGGTTCCTCCAGTCGGACATCCGAACGACAAGATGCCAGGACTCGCTTGTAAATTCTCTCGTCAAAACACCGACCGAGTTCGTTGTGAATTCGATAAACATCGCCCAGCACGTCGAACGCCAACGGACCAAACTCGTCTTGAGTCAGATTTCGTAGCGGTACATCGCATCTGATGGGCATTGATTTGTCCTCAGGAAGGGCTGGCGAAAAATGAAGGGCAAAAAATAAAACAGATAATACGAGTCTATAGTCTTCCGAATCTTTGCTCCTATTTTTCGCCCTTCATTTTTCGCCAGCGCTTTCCTGATGTTACAGAGCCTGAATGAAATATAGCTCTTCCACACGGACGTCCGGACGACAAGAGGCCAAGACTCGCTTGAAAATTTTCTCGTCAAAACACCGACCGAGTTCGTTGTGAATTCGATAAACATCACCCAGGACATCGAACGCCAACGGTCCAAACTCGTCTTGCGTCAGGTTTCGCAGCGGCACATCGCATCTGATGGGCATTGTTTTGTCCCCAGGAAGGCTGGCGAAAAATGAAGGGCAAAAAATAAAACAGATAATACGAGTCTATTGTCTTCCGAATCTTTGCTCCTATTTTTCGCCCTTCATTTTTCGCCAGCTCTTTTGTGATTTGTGATTTCACAGAGCCTGCTCCCATATCGTCCGGTCCTTCAGCATCAACTGGCGCAGCAGCGGCAGTGGTGGAGTGCCGTGTCGGAGCAGTTCGTCGTGGAAGCGTTGCAAGGAATAGGTGGTGCTTTCTTGCTGCTGCCAGTTGCGGCGGAGTTTGAGGATCATCAGTTTGCCCAGCGTGTAGTGCAGATAGCCGGGATCGTAGGTGCCGCGGACCGCTTCTTGCCGAGCGGGTTGTTCCTGGTAGTAACAGTTGTCTTGGAAGAATTTCGTGGCCTCCTCGACGGTCATGTCGTCGCAGTGCATCTTGATCGAGCAACACAGTCGGCAAATTCGCAGCAGCGCTTCATCCGATTGGGCAAGGCGATACTTGGCCGTTCGCAGGCGGTCGCCGCCGTCGGGGAAGCCTTCGTCCAGCAGCATTTGCTCGGTGTAGTGTGCCCAGCCTTCGACGAAGGCATAGCTGGAAAAACAGTTGCGGACACGGCTGAGCGGCGAGGCGTTGCGGTGCAGGTGCTGTTGGTAGTGGCCGGGATACGCCTCGTGGATCGAGACCACATCGGTGGTGTAGAAGTTGAACGCGGTGAGCCATTCGTTTTTCTGAGCCGCCGTCCATGAGGCATCGACCGGCGTGACGTAATAGAACGCCTCGGTCGAGCCGGTCTCAAACGGGCCGGGGGAATCCATGGAGGCGAAGCTGGTCGCGCGGCGGAACGGTGGAGTCTCGGCGACCTTGCAACGGACATCCGACGGCATCGACGCGATCTTGTGATCGACCACAAACTGCCGGATCGCTTCCAAGTTGCGGGCCGTGTCGGGAATCAAACTCTCCGCGGTCGGATGATCTTCCTGAATCGCCTGGAAGACCTCGATTGCCGGTTTGGTGGGATTGATCTGTTTGGCAGTCTCGGCGAAGACCGCTTGCTCGCGTCGCAGTTCCTTCATGCCGAGCTCAAGGATTTGTTCCGGCGTCTGCGTGACGAGTTCCAGATCACGGAGCATCTGAGCATATTTCTCTTTGCCCAATCCAAACCGATGATCGGCCTTGGGCAGGCGTTCGGTCTCGAGCCATTTGGCGTATCCGCGCAGTTCGAGAATCGCGGCGTCGTTCGCGAGCGTCAACTCGGCCCGCAGCGCGTCATCCTTCAATTCCGCAACAGCCTTGGGCAGATCGTTCTGCAAGAAGTCCGCTCCGCCATTTGCGACTTTGATGGCCGTCTGGACGAGCGGCCGGCCGAGCACCGGCTGCAAGTTATCCCTCGCGGCGGCCAGCAATCGCGGCATCTGTTGTTCGACGGCGATGATGTCCCGCACTCGCTCGGCCAGCGGTTTGAACTCACGAATCAAGTAATTGTCGATCTGGATTGCCTGTGGATAGATGCTGGGATTCCGGTGATAGGCGTCGGCCCCGTCGAACTCGAACAGTGCCTTTCGCAGCCCGGCCAATAAAACTTCGCGATCCACTTGTACGGCCGGACTCAACTCGGCGACGGGCCACTTCTGTAAAAAGAACTGCTCGTATGCCTGGAGTTTCTGGTGCTCGATCCCCAGCGTTTCCTGGCGGTAATCGGCCAGCTTGCCGTCGTAATTGTGCAGACCTAACTCGAGCGCGACATGCGGGCAGAACATGAAATAGCTGGAGAGAAACTCGTCCGCGACTTTTCGAAATTCTTTGTCGGCGGGAGTCGGTGTGGGAGCATCCGCGCCCAATAGAGCCACGACAAGACACAACGCAGGTAACATGAAAGAGCCTCCTGGGTGATCGGGATTGTGGCGGCATGCTATTAGGCCAAAGCCTTTTCTTGTAGCTCCGCTTACGGTGCCCAATTAGCATGGGCTGCGACTGAACGACATACGTCGCGAACCGACCGCTTTTTCTTGGCTTTTCCGTGCCCCGGCTCTGCAATCCGTGCTACTTCCGACACTGTGATCTAAATGACCGTGCGTGATTCGTGTCGATGGGCAAGAAACGATGCGACATCAGCCGGAACGCACTAGTGTGCGCTAGCGTCCGGTTTCTACCGATCCGATCCGATCCGAACCGGACGCTAGCCCGGATTATTCACGTCGATATTCAAGCCTGAAGCGTGAGTTTTGAAGTTGCGCTGTCGTCCTGGCCCAAAGGGCAAAAACTCGATAGCCCAGGGCAGAGCGGAGCGGCGTCAGCCGCGTAGCGCCGCCCTGGGTTT
>JAYVSP010000761.1:0-20242 GCA_043775215.1 Planctomyces sp.
GATTCTAATTGGCCTTGTTCGCTGTCCTGATCCGTGTTCAATCCGTGTTTCATCCGTGGCTTGAAAACTGGCCTCCCCGGAACACCGGAAGAGCCAAAACAAAAACTGATCAGGAGGTTCATGATGCCAGAATTGCGAATGATCGTCGGGGTGCTGATCCTTGGACTCTTGCTTGGCAATTGGAATCTCTCGGCAGAAGAGAATTCGCCGGGCACTCCTTCCAAGGAACCCAGCGCACCGACCGCTCGGCCGAAGAAAGACCTTCCCGAACTGCCGGCCATTCCCTGGCCAGTCATCACGCAATTGAATAATGCCGCTGCGGCGGAGCGGTTTGGATTCACGAAGAAACAACGGGACGACCTGACCGCGCTGATCATGGCCCATTTCAAGAAGCTTCGTGGCGTACAGATTTCGCACGAATTGCAAATGTCGCAACTCACGAATCATTGGTTACAGCAAGCCGCCAACGATTTGACCGCTGAGACGGAAGCGGAATCGCAGGCTCAGGCGTTGAAACTCTTGTCGAATGAGCAGCAAGCGTTGATCCGCCAAGCGCATCGGCAGCAAATCCAGCAATGGAGTCTCGCGTCGCAGCGAAAAGCCGTTCCCCCAGCGCGGGCGTTTGGCCCGCCGCTCGACACGCAACTGGCGAACAATGATTTGCTGTCGATCTTGGAACTGCCGGACGTTCAGCAAGCGCTCGCCATCACTGATGAACAATGGCAGCAGATTGAATTGATCAAGCACGACGCGGAACCCGCGGCTCGTACCTTGATTTTGCAATTAGCGACCGGGGCGTCGGTGCCGGCGTTCGCCAACGTCCCGAATTTGGAAACGCTTCTCACGCCGTTTGGCGAAGAGACGATGAATTTGCTCACGAGAACTCAGCACGAGCGTTACCTGAAAATCATCGAAGTTCGCCAGAAGAAGTTGGCCGAAACTTTGGCAAAAGTCCCTCCGCCCGTTGGTTTCATTCCCTTTTGGACCCATGGCAGTGTCAAACAACTTCAGATCCAGTCGAAAGGGGATGACGTCACGGCCACTGTGGCGTTGTACAACGCGTTTGAAGATTCCGAAATCAAACGGGAAATCGACCTGAGTCCGTCGCAGCAGACCGAGATCGCCACACGCCTGGAGGAATTTCGAGCGAACGTCCAAAAGCATTTCATCGAACAACAGCGAAATCAAAATACGGCCCAAACGGCTCGCAAAGAGAAGCTGCGCGAGCTGATCCAGGCACACAACGCCGTGTTTCAAAAACGGCTGGAGCCGCTGTTGACCGCCGATCAAAAAGCTCAACTAAAGAAAGAATGTTGGAAGAGCTTGGGCTGGGCCGCACTGCTCAAACCCGAAATGGCCGAGCAACTGGAACTGACCACCGAACAAACCGCCGCCATCCAGAAAGCCCTCAACACTCCAGCGCCGAACATCATCGCCGCGCCCGCCAATGAATCGTTCGACGACTTCAAAAAGCGATCCGACGAGTTCCACCGCAAAGCCCTGGAACATCACCGAGCCATCGCCAAAGGAGTGTGGGACGAATTGAACCCAGACCAACGGCGGCAGTTTGAAAAACTCACCGGAATGAAACCACCCGCGGCCATTGAGTGACGGTGCAACAGCCATTGGCTGGTGGGATCGCGAGAAGCCAAGATGTTCACTCGGTCGTATGACTGTTCTGCCGACTCATCGTGTTTCGATTCAACAGACACGACCCAGCAAAAACTGTTGGCCTTGTTGCTCATCGTGTTCTGGTCATCGCTCACGCTGCTGTTTGACGCGGTCGTTGGCTGTCGAGCCGTGAAGCAACTGCAGGCGACTGGCTTTCCGACGGTGAAGGGACGGATCACCAAAAGCGAGAGTCACCGGGTCGGCAGCGGAAAGGGCGGTTCACCTCAGATGAGCATTGGCCTGGCTTATGACTTTCAAGTCCGTGGCAAAGCCTACTCCGGCACCCAATTCCGTTTTGGGTCAGACTCGACGGGATTCGATACCCGGTATGCTTCCACGGTGACTCAGTCACGGCCTGTCGGACGAGAAGTTGACGTGTTTTACAATCCAAACAATCCCAAAGAATGCGCCCTCTCGACCGGGCTGGATGGCGGCGATTTGTGTTTGGCGATGTTTCTGACTCCCTTCACTCTATTCATGCTCGGCATGTGGGCGGGCACTCCGCACATCGTTCGGACCCTGTTTATCGGTGGTGAAAGTTCGCGAAATGTTGGATCGACTCGCGGCCAACGGTTGGTACATTGACCGAACGCGTGGCAGTCATCGCGTTTTGAAGCACCCAAGAAAGAGTGGCATCGTGGTCGTCGCGGGAAAACCCAGCAAAGACATCGCTCCAGGAACCCTCAAAAGCATTCTTCGGCAAGCCGGATTGGAGGACGAATCATGAAAGAATACACGGTGATTTACGAATGGGCCGGCGAGAATTACTCGGCCTATGTCCCTGACCTGCCCGGCTGCATCGCCTGCGGCGACACAATTGAAGAGACCGAGGAATTGATGAGGGAGGCCATCGAGCTTTACATCGAAACTCTGCGCGACGATGGACAGCCAATTCCTGACCCAACAACCAAAGCAAGTCTGGTCGCAGTGGGAGCCTGACAACGCTGGGGGGAGAATTCAAATGACCGCGACTATGACCGAATTCAAGGATGTTCTCGATCAAGTGCTTGAATGGCCAGTCGAGCAAAGACTGTCGCTGGCTCAGAGCGTCCTCGCGACGGTCAGCGAACCGCTTCCACAATCTTCTGCCGACGATGCCGACGATGTAATTTCCGCCATGAAGGCTCGATATCCTCGCCTGTTTGCTCAGTCGGACACCAACAAGCTGCACGCCATCCTCGAAAACGCCACGAGCGACCGACCGCCGCCGAGTGATGCTGAGGTCAAACAATGGATCGTCGAGCATCGGATGGAGAAATACGGATCGTGATTGTTTTGTGTGACCTCAGTGTGCTGCTCGACTTGTTCTTGAACCGTTCGCCGTGGGCGGTCGAGACAGCCAGCTTGTGGCAGGCTCATGCGGATGGAGTCATCAAAGGTCACGTTTCAGCAGCCGGACTTCCGACACTCTTTTATGTGATGTCCCGGCAGTTAAATCTTGAACGCGCCTTTCAGGGCATTGACAATTGTGTTCAAACTCTGCAAGTCGTCACCGTCGATCGACAGACCGTTGCGCGTGCCCGTTCGCTTGCTGGAAAAGATTTCGAGGATGACCTGCAAATCGCTTGTTCCGTTGAGATCGGGGCGGAAGTCATCGTGAGCCGCGATCCCGCAGGATTCACCCACAGTCCAGTTCCGGCGTTGTCGCCCACGGAATTGTTGGAACGGCTTGCAAATAGGGCCACTTCAATGTGAGGTCAGGACAAAACGTCGCGATCATGACGAGGAGCAACACATGGCCTACTGTCCCAAGTGCAAAGCAGAAATGGATACGACTGCAATCGAGTGTCCGCACTGTGGATACGATTTCTCCGAGTCCCACGAAAAAGAGCCTGATCCAACTGGCTTCGCATACTCGCGTTTGGCGGAAATTGCGTTGGTCGTCGCGTCGCTCACGGCTGGATTTGGATGTGTCCTTTCAGCGTACTTCTGTTTCGCATTCCTCTACTTGGAACGAGATTGGAAGACCGCCCTTCTTTGGTTCCCATTCGCGTTTATGTATCAATTTGCGATGTTAGTGGTCTTCATCCGCATTCAGCGCAGATAATTGTTAATCACACGCAGGTTCACATTCACGGACGAAAAAACATGCCAAAATATCTCGTCACCGGCGCGGCCGGCTTCATTGGATTTCACACAACGAAAAAACTGCTGGCTCGCGGAGACACGGTGGTCGGGTATGACAACCTCGTCCCGTACTATCCGGTTGAGTACAAGCACGCTCGGCTGAAGCAGCTTGTCGGACAGCCGGGGTTCACGTTTCAGCAAGCGGACCTGACGGAACGTGAGCGGCTGATGCAGCTCTGCCGCGATGAGAAGTTCGATGTCGTCATCAACTTGGCGGCTCAGGCGGGAGTCAGGTACTCGCTGGAGAACCCGCACGCTTACGTCGATGCCAACGTCGTCGGCTTCGTCAACATTCTGGAGGCGTGTCGGCACAGCAGCGTGAAGCATCTGGTGTATGCGTCTTCGAGCAGCGTTTATGGCGCGAACACGAACAACCCGTTCTCGGTGCATCACAACGTCGATCACCCCATCAGCCTGTACGCGGCGACGAAGAAGGCCAACGAACTGATGGCTCATACCTACAGCCACTTGTTCGCTCTGCCGACGACCGGGCTGAGGTTTTTCACTGTCTATGGTCCGTGGGGACGGCCCGATATGGCTCTGTTCTTGTTCACGAAAGCGATCCTCAGTGGCAAGCCGATCGACGTTTTCAATAACGGCCAGATGCGCC
This sequence comes from Planctomyces sp., assembly GCA_043775215.1. Classification (GTDB taxonomy): domain Bacteria; phylum Planctomycetota; class Planctomycetia; order Planctomycetales; family Planctomycetaceae; genus SXKJ01. Next base: position 4,409 of record JAYVSP010000761.1, read on the forward strand.
GCGACTTCACGTTTGTGGACGACATCGTCGAAGGAGTTGTCCGTACCGCCGATCACATCCCGAGCGGCAATCCCAACTGGAGCGGCGATCATCCCGACCCGGCGACCAGCAAGGCTCCCTACAAAATCTACAACATCGGCAACAACCAGCCGGTCGAGCTGCTGTACCTGATCGAGACGCTGGAAAAATGCCTCGGCAAAAAAGCTGAGAAGAATTTTCTGCCCATGCAACCGGGCGACGTCCCCGCGACGTATGCCGACGTCGATGACCTGATTCGCGACGTCGGCTTCAAACCGGCAACGCCGATTGAAACTGGCGTCGCCCAGTTCGTCGAGTGGTATCGGATGTATCACGGTGTCTGATGGCTGATTTGAAGGAAGGTGAAAAATGATTGGGTGAAAAATGGAGAGAACGGGAGAACGTCATTTTTCACCCAACCATTTTTCACCTTTGCCAAAAGTCCGGCGAGTTTGTACCTCCCAGTTTCTGCTTGGCCGACTGCGGAAGTCCTCCTATGATCAGCCACACGAACAAGTCCCACATCTCCGGGAAAGGGGTCATCATGACACAGGTCGCTGAATCCGTCCTGAAATCGCTGCTCGAATTACCTCATGAGGATCGTTGCGAGATTGCGGACCGAGTGTGTGAGAGCCTGTGGAACGCAAAGCTCAGTCCCCAGGAATCTGCGGAATGGCAATCGTTCCTGGAGGAGCGGATGGCCGAAGCCGATCGTGGAGAATTTGCTCCCGGTACACCGTATGACGTTCTTGAAGAGACACGCCGCGACTTGGCTGAAGGGAAGCTGTGATGAGGTTTCGGATCGTCGCTGGGGCGCGGCGCGATCTCCGCAGCAGCACCGCTTGGTATCAAAAGCAAGCCGGATTGGGAGCGGATTTCGTGGCGGCTGTCTCCGTTGCGATTCGGCGTGTGGAGAGTGATCCGCATTCGCTGCCGTCCACGGAAAATCCCTGGCCTCCGGTCGGTCGTAACATTCGGCGTTGCCCGGTTGAGGGATATCCGTTTCAGGTCATTTTCGAGATTCTCCCGGACGAACTTGTGGTCCTCGCCGTCGCTCATGGCAGTCGTCGACCGGGCTACTGGAAACGTCGCAAGTAGCATCGAAAAGGAATTCCGCCCATGCGCAGCAATCAGTGGGTTTGGCCGACGTCGCTCATTCTGATGGGAATTCTGATGGGAGGCATGATCAGTTTTGCCGAAAAGCCAGACGCTCTGAAGGCAAAGGCATTATTGCTCGGAAAGGCTCCTGTCGTGCGGTTGCCGGGTGAGAGTTTTCGCGGTGCCTTGCCGAAGCTGACGGACGACGAAGCACGATTGGCGAAGTCGTTGCGGCAATCGGTCGAGAAGTTGGCGAATGACATCGGCGAGCGAAACCTTCACCGCCGGTACAAACAGCTCTGCGACACGGCGAACTGGCTGGAGAAGTCGCTGAACGACGCTGGCTACGATGTGGAGCGGCAGACTTTCAAAGTCGATGACCGCGATTGCTCGAACTTGATCGTCGAGCGAGCGGGCCAGTCGCACCCGGATGAAATTGTCTTGATCGGCGCTCATTACGACAGCGCGTTCGGGGCTCCCGGCGCGAACGACAATGGTTCTGGGACGGCTGCACTGCTTGAGTTGGCCAAGCGCTTTTCCAAACTCGAACCCGCCTGCACTCTGCGGTTGGTGTTCTTCGTCAACGAAGAGCCGCCGCATTTTCAATCTGATACGATGGGTTCGCTGATTTACGCGCGACGCTGCAAAGAACGTAAAGAGAACCTCACGGCGGTGCTCAGCCTGGAGACGATCGGCGGCTATTACTCCGACGAGGACGGCAGCCAGAATTATCCGCCGCCGCTGGGAGCGGTTCTTCCGAAGACCGGCAACTTCATCGGCTTCGTCGCGAATGTGGATTCAGGACCGCTCGTCCATCACGTCCTGAGTTCCTTTCGCAAGCACGCCCAGTTTCCCTCAGAAGCCACTTCCCTGCCGGGGACGATTCAAGGAGTCGGCTGGTCGGACCAGTGGTCGTTTTGGGAGTTCGGATATCCAGGAGTCATGGTTACCGACACGGCTCCGTTCCGTTATCCGCACTATCATCGGGAGACTGACACGCCAGACAAATTGGACTATGACCGCTTGGCTCGTGTCGTCGCGGGACTGGAGAAAGTCATCGGCGACTTGGCGAATCATGTGGAATGATCGCGGCTATCACGGCGTCTGAGATTCTCGTATCATTCTTGTGATTCAACACATTCAATATCGGGAATATTTCGTGTGAGGAAGCCGACATGACTCAAATTGACGAAACGGTGCTCAAGTCGCTCATGCAGTTGTCCAACGATGAGCAAGCGGAGATTCTCGAACGGTATTACGAGTCGCTGGAATCCGACCAGCGCGGTTGGAACGCCTTGATCGAGGAACGACTGGCCGCGGTCGATCGTGGCGACTTCGTTTCCGGAACCCCGGATGAGGTGATCGACGACATTCGCCGCGAGTTGAATCTGGAGTCGCGCTAATGCGGTTTCACCTCGCCGGTCCCGTGCGACGGGCGTTTCAGCGAACGACGGATCGTCCCGAGGCCTGTCCGAAAGAAGAAACGGCTCGTTGGCGGCGTGAAATCCGGCGCTGTCCGGTGCCCGGTTTTCCCTATCAGGTGATCTTCGAGGTTCGGCCGCAAGAGATTTTCGTGTTGGCAGTCGCACACCAAGCGCGCCGGTTAGGATATTGGAAATATCGTCGCTAACGGAGTTCCAAACTTTTTCGATGGAGGACTTATGTCGATCCGCAAGGGAATCGTTCTCGCCGGGGGTTCCGGCACGCGCCTTTATCCAGCAACGCAGGTCATCAGCAAACAGTTGCTGCCCGTGTTCGACAAGCCGATGGTCTATTACCCGCTGGCCACGCAAATGTTGGCGGGATTGAGGCACATCCTGGTGATCAGTACGCCGCACGACTTGCCGCTGTACCGCAAATTGCTGCAAAACGGCAGTCAGTGGGGCATGACCATTGAATATGCCGAGCAACCGAATCCCGGCGGGCTGTCGCAAGCATTCTTGATCGGTGAGGATTTCCTCGCGGGCGATCCGGCCTGCTTGATTCTCGGCGACAACATTTTTTATGGACATCAGCTTTCGCAGCAATTGCAGCGTGCGGCCGAGCGTGACACCGGCGCCACCGTCTTCGCCTATCACGTCCGCGACCCCGAGCGTTACGGCGTCGTCGAACTCGACTCGACCGGCAAGGCAATCAGCATCGAAGAAAAGCCGAAGCAGCCGAAGTCGAACTTCGCCGTGACTGGCTTATATTTCTATGACCGTCACGTCTGCGAGTACGCCAAATCGCTGAAGCCCTCGCCGCGTGGAGAACTGGAAATCACGGACCTCAACCGCGTGTACCTCGAACGAGGCGAACTGCAAGTCGAGACGTTCGGCCGTGGTTCGGCGTGGCTCGACACCGGGACTCATGAGTCGCTGATCGAGGCGAGCACGTTCGTCAGTGTGTTGGAAACCCGGCAAGGCTTGAAAATCGCCTGTCCGGAGGAGATCGCCTGGCGCATGAAATGGATCGACGACACGCAAGTCCGCAAGTTGGCTGAGCCCATGAAGAACAACAGCTACGGACAGTATTTGTTAGACATGGTTGCGCGGGGCGAGTGAGAATCGCACGCGATTCGGAAAGTACGAGGACATGGGACAGCGTTTTGTATTTGGAACTCGCACAACTCAATTCTGGTCGGAGGCGACTTCGACAAGACGAAACTACGCTTGGATGGTTAAGAATTGGGAATCGGCATGGCACATTGTTCTCGGAGCTCCCTCACGGCTGATCTCGTATGACCATAATGAGGTCATTCTTGAATTGATTGACGCTCGTGACTACTTCGTTCGATCATTTGACGAATTGCGGTATGGCCTCTGGCGCGATATTGATGAATTCACGAAGTTCGCGCCGAAGAATTCCAATGCTTGGAGTTCGATTCGCAGAGTGGCCAATCTGTTTGATATCAGCCACTACATTCAGATGGTTGATTACTTATCCGGCAACTTTGCCGAGGATCGATTTCTTTCCTTCGGCTATGCGGAACCCTTGTTGGATTTCGAACGCACGCCGGTGGCGGTTGATCCGATCAAAGTCGAAAAGTTTTTTCTCCGATGCAATTCGCTGAATCGAATTTTGGCGTTGCTTTCCGAACACTGCTTCGACGAGCTAGCAATCGACCCGCAAGTTCAATTGATTCCAGATACGTGGGAAGGCGCGACCTGTTGGTACATGATCAGCGGCGATGATGACAAAGGTTGCTTTTGGGCCGACTACCTGTTGAACGATCAAGAATTGGAAGCACATCGATGGACAATCGATCCATTGCTCTTTCGACAAAACAGCGGAAGTCCGTACGAGTGGCGATGAAAAACCAATTAGGCCAAATTACCGTTCTCACAAAAACGAATCGGCGGCGATCAGTCTGCTGGAATGTTACTTCGCTCGTCATATTGGGCTTTGCGGCCGCATCGCTCGCGGCCGAACCGGCGAACTTGGTGTTGCTTGGCGGAAAGATCGTCACTCTGGACGGCCAGCAGCGAGTCGTTGAAGCCCTCGCCGTGCGAGAAAAGAAGATCACGGTGGTCGGTAGCAATGCCGACGTGCAGTCGCTGATTGGTCCGCAGACCGAGGTCATTCGCCTTGATGGTCAAATGGTTCTGCCCGGTTTCATCGAGTCGCACTGCCACGCGGTGGGCGTCGCGCGCGGCATGCTCGACGAAACCTATGCCGAGCTGACTAGCATCGCCGAAATGCAGGACTGGATTCGTCGGCAGGCTCGCGATATTCCAGCCGGGCGCTGGATCGAGGTGCCGCGCAACGAGATTACGCGGCTCAAGGAGCGTCGTTTTCCGACACCGGTGGAATTGGATGCGGCCTGCACGACGCATCCCGTTTTGTACAACTCGGTGTCGAACAAGTGGGTGCTCAACACGCGCGGGTTTGACGAGTTGATGCTGCTCGATCCCGAGAGCAAACTCGCTGACGGCGAGGTTGTGCGCGACGAAGCTGGCAAGCCGCTGTTGCTCCGCGGCGGTAACGGAACAATTCGCAAACACACGCCGCCTCGGCCGGAGCATTCGCAAGAAGAGGTGCTCGCCGCCCTGGCCAAAGTCTTGCAAACTTACAATCAAGTCGGGATCACCAGCATTTTCGAGCGTGCAACCGATCCCGCCAGCCTCGGCCTGTTCCGCGAGCTTCAGCAGCGCGGCCAACTGACAACGCGCGTGACCGGTACGTTTCGGTTCTCCGCCAAATCGGCCGACGGAGTCGAGAAGTACGTCACCAGCCTCGGCCTCAAGCCGGGCGAGGGGGACGAGTGGATCAAAGCCGGTCCGTTGAAGATTACGATTGACGGTGGCATTCATTGGGGCACGACGCGATTATCAGAAGCGTATGGCCCAAAGCGAATCGCCTTCTACCGCCTGACCGATCCTGACTATCGTGGCGAACAGTACTACTCCGTTGCCGAGATGCGGACGATCTTCGCGACCGCTCACAAGCTCGGCTGGCAGATGAGTTGTCACGTGTCTGGCGACGAAGGAACCCTGCGAGTTCTCGAAGCCTTGAGTCAAGTCGCCGCCGAGCATCCCGACATCCGCCAACGGCGTTTCACGCTGATCCATGCGTACTTTCCGTCGTCGGAGATCGTCCGCCAGTGTGCGGACCTCGGCGTTTGCGTCGATACGCAGGGCTACCTCTACTACAAAGACGCCGACACGCTGGCTCAAGTCTACGGCCCAGAGTGGGCCGCGCGATTCATCGGCCTCGGCGATTGGGTGCGCGGTGGCGTTCCGGTCGCGCTCAATTCCGACCATATGATCGGCCTCGACCCCAACCACGCGATGAACTCGTTCAACCCCGTGCTGATGCTGTCCATCGCCGTGACCCGCAAGACTCTCGACGGCTACGTCCATGGACCACAGCAAGCGCTCTCACGGCTCGACGCCTTGCGGACCGTGACACAGTCGCCCGCGTGGCTCAGCTTCGACGAAACCAAACTCGGCACGCTGGAAGTCGGTAAGCTGGCCGACATGGTCGTGCTCAATGGCGATTACCTCACCTGCCCTGAAAATGAGATCGCGAAACTTGCAGTCGAGCGAACGATCGTCGGAGGCCGGACGGTATTTCCTAAAGCAATCTCACCGTTGAGTCGCGACTGAATGAGGCTCATGATGTAGATCTGGGTCGGCTACGAATGAGTCGACGACTTCCCGCAGCCGGATCGACGCTTAAAGGATTCTGAGTAATGCGTACATTATTCCGCTGGCTGTTGGGTAAAGAGAAGGCGACGACGGATCTCGCTGAGACGGACCTCAATGAAAAGTACGGCTGGCTCCTGCCGCCGCCCACTCTGGTGGACCCCGCACCTTGGGATCGCTATTGGCGCGATCAATTCACGCACGGAGTGGCAGGGCTCGCCGATATGTTTTGTGATGACGGAGCATTGGTGGACGCCATGCGCGCCTATGGGCTTCAAACAATCCTGTGCGTTGGCAACGGAATTTCTCAGGAGCCTCGTGCGCTTGCCTCAGCCGGGTTCGACGTGACGGCGCTGGACCTATCCCCCATGGCGACCGACATGGCGCAACAGGCTGCGCCTCCCGGCGAGTATCTGGCCGGTCTTATCGGCGGACAGTCACAAGGATCGACTGGCCAGCTTCACTTTGTAGTCGGCGATCTCTGCGACGAAGCGGTTTGCCGAGGTCCGTTTGATGTAGTGATCGAGCGGCGGACACTTCAATTGTACCCCGAGAACGAGCGGCCGAACGCTTTGCTCGCAGTAGCCAGTCGATTAGCCTCGCCTGGCATCTTTTTCAGTCAGAGCCACGACGGCGGTTGGCGACCACCAGCCCCGCGCAGGCATTTCAGCGAGAAGTGGTTTGCTGAGCAGGGTTGGCAACGTTGGCACGGTGAAACGCCTCTGTCCGGAAGAGTGGCCTGGTTGTTCACCACGACCGGATAGATTCGCAGGTGTCTAACAGCGATTGGAGCGGTTAGGACCGGCGCATCAATAACTGTCGTAGCCGAAGTCGCCAGACTTCGGATCTGAACTCTGGCGAGTTCAGCTACTTCTGACAGTTATTTCTGTGGGCACTGACATTCTGTTTGCTTCAGCAAGCGAGTTCATCGAGCCTTTTCGTTTAGAATCGAACCTGAAACACTGCCGCGCGTCGCTCGCATCACACGTTGAGCCGCGCAGAACCAACACAGGATGAAGCACCATGCAAGACAACTCAGTGAAACGAAAGCTCAAGTCGGGCGGCGTGGCGATTGGCACGATGATGTTCGAGTTCAATACCACCGGCATCGCGCGGCTGGCGGCAAATGCCGGCGCGGAGTTCGCCGTCTATGACATGGAGCACACCGGCTGGAGCATCGAGACGATTCGTATGTTGATCGCCACAACGCCGAAGTCCGAATTGGCGCCGATCGTTCGCATTCCGGCAACCGAATATCACTTCGTGTCGCGAGTGCTCGACATGGGGGCGATGGGCATCATGATCCCGATGTGCGAAAGCGCGGAGCAAGCTCGGTTGTTGGTCAATTCGGCAAAGTACCCGCCGATGGGCCGTCGCGGCGCGGCATTTACGATCGCTCACGACGACTATCGTACTGCGCCGATCCCCGATCTCATTCGCTCGGCCAATGACGAAGTGTTGCTGATCGCTCAGATTGAGACCGCTCGCGGCTTGGAAAACGTCGAGCAGATCGCTGCCGTTCCGGACATTGATGCGTTGTGGATTGGCCTCTACGACCTGACCCTCTCGCTGGGCATTCCCGGCCAGTTGCAGCATCCCGACGTGCAGTCTGCCATCGACCGAGTGCTCGCGGCTTGCCGCGCTCACCACAAGACTCCCGCCGTGCTCGTTACCAGCATTCCGGAAGGCCAAGCCCAACTCCAATGCGGCTTCCGATTGATTGCCTATGGCTGTGACTTGTGGATTTACCAAGCCGCCTTGCGAGCCGGCATCAAAGCGCTGAATGGCGAGCGGGAGGCGTAGTGTAAGCTGCCAGCATGCATTCGCTTACTAACTGGCAGCTTGCACTACGTCGTACTACGTCAGCCGCACGTTGACAGACTTTCGGGATTGCCCAATAATCCCGCGCCTTTCGAGCCGGCTTGGACTTAGGCAGCCGCTCGAAAATAACTTACCCAATCGTCGTAGCTGAAGTCGCCAGACTTCAGTCGGTCTGAACTCTGGCGAGTTCAGCTACGGGTAACTTATTTTCGAGCGGCTGCCTTACGTCGCCGAGCGATGCGCTGGGCATTTCCGAAATCTCTTTTGCTGAAGGTCGATCGTCATGTCCGGAAACGTCTTGGAATTCACCGACGCCAACTTTCAAACCGAAGTCCTAGAGAGCAGTCAGCCCGTGCTGGTCGACTTCTGGGCGCCCTGGTGCGGACCGTGCAAGATGCTTGCTCCGACGATCCAGGAAGTCGCGAATGAGTACGCCGGCCGCGTGCGAGTGGGCAAGATCGACACCGATCAGAACCCCGGCGTTGCGACACAACTCGGCATCAGCGGCATCCCGACCGTAATCCTGTTCAAGGGCGGACAGGCGATTGACCGATCGGTCGGACTCGTGCCGAAAGTCAAATTGGCCGGAATGCTGGACAAGTCGCTATAGCCGCGGCCAACGTGGCACGACGCTCCGCGACGTGGAGTGTCGCACTGCAATTTCCATCTTTCTCTGGGAAAGGACTCCCGAGATGAGCGAAAACTTGCCATCAGAACGGATCGCCACTGCGCGGCCGGCATGGGACTCCGGTATTGATCCGGCCTCGCGTTTCGTGCCTCTCGCCGATGGCCGAGTCGCTCGCTTCGACCCGCCGCAGCAAGTGGCTGCTCCAACCGGAAGCTCAGAATCAGCCGGAGTAGTCTCACTCCCGGCGGCTCCGCGGCACGACGAGGAATTGCTGACTCAGGCCAGTCAATTGGTGGACCATTTGCGGACCCAATTCTCGGAATTGCATCGCCGCGATCAGACGCTCGCCGCACAGAATCAGCAGATCGAGCAAGAGCGTCGCAGCCTCCAACTTTGGAAGCAAGAAGCGGAACAGGAACTGCAATCGCAGAAGGACACTTTGCGGTTGCGCGAGTCAACGCTGGCCAGTCAGACGGCCGAGAACGATCGGCTGACCGAAACCTTGCGCGACGCACTCCGCGAAGTCGATCGCAAGCGTGAGGCGTTTGATACCGAGCGCGTCCGCATGGCGGCGGAGTTATCGAGCAAACTCGAGGTCGATCGTGCTCGGCTGCATCAAGCGATCACCGCAACAGAAGCGGATAAGCAACGCCTGCAAGCGGACTTCGACCGTCAGCGAGAATCGCTGGAAGAAACTTTTCGCGCACGGCTGCAAGATCTCGAAGCGGCCAAATCGCGCGTCCGAGAGGACGTCACCGAAGAAACCCTAACCGCCGAACTGCGGACTGAACGTGAGTCGTTGCTCCGTGAGCGAGACGAATTCGAGCGACAACGATCCGAATGGACCGAGTTGCGAGACCGCGAACGAGCCGAACTGACCCACGAATGCGAAGTCCAGAAAGAGGCAGTCACTCGCGTGCGTGACGAACTTCTCGCACAGCAGCAGCGTCAGTCGGAAGAGCTTGAGACACAGCGGCGCGAACAGGAATCGCTCCTGCAACAGACGCAAGACGAGTTCGCTCGGCAGCGCGATCAACAGATGATGGAACTCAAACACGAACGAGCCGTTCTGGAGAACCGCTTGCGATTTCAGCAAGAGCACCTCAACAAGGCGCGGCTGGAAATCGAATCACTGCAAAACAACTTTCGCCGCGAATCTCAACGGACGCGCAGCCAACTGGAAGAAGGCGAGTCGGTCATCCGACTGCGGTGTTCGCAGCTGGACCGCGTGCGGGCGTTGCTCGAAGAACGAGAACGCTCCGTCAACCGCGAGCGGGAAATGTTGTTCAAGTCGCAGCGGGCGTTCGAGCAAGACACCACGAACGATCGCGAGCAACTCAAGCAGCAACGTGAGGAGTGGGATCGTGAGCAGAATATGCAGCAATCGGACCTGCGCCGCCAGCAAGACATGCTCGCCCTGCACGTCCAAAATCTGGAAGGCCGCCGCGAACGCTTGGACAAATTGCGAACGGAACTCGAAGAAACTCATCGCACGACGCTCGAACTTCGGATGGCCATCGAAGAAGCGTGGGCTCAGATGACGCAAGCCTCCGGCGAGGATTTCGCCAAGCAGCGGATCGAGGCCGCGCAGCAACAGCTCAGCGGGCACTACCGTTTCCTGCGTGAGACGCTGATCGAACAGCGCCGCGAACTCGATGAAATGCAACAAGCTTTCCAACAGCAGCGCGACGAATTCCGCTCCGAGCAACAAACGCTGACCGATTGGGCCACCGAGCAAGAACGCAAGCACCGCGAACGCGACTCATCACTCAAAGTCCAAGCCGAGCAACTCGACCTGCGCGAATCGGCGTGGCGTTCTGCCAGTCAACGCTGGGTCACCGAAAAAATCGAAGCCGAGGCCATCATCCGAGATCTGTTGGAGCAACTCACGTCGTTGACCGAACCGGCATCGCCAGTTTCGATGTGGCCGGCGCGATTGATGCCAGCATTCGATGCGTGAGACGCTTTCTCGTCACGATTGCTGTTGCCGCAGCCAATCCTCGACATCGTTCAGCGATTTGGCTTTGACTATCAGAGTCAGCAACCGTTTCTTTTCGGCTCGCGACAAGGTCTGAATGCGGTCCGCGATTTCCGTTGGCACCCGGCGAAAACGATCCCTCAGAAGCAATAGGATTGCCTCGTTGAGCATGCGTTCCTCTCCGCGCTCTTCGCCGCGTTTCTCGCCGATAGCAATCAGCTCTTTGCCGGATGCCGTTTCTTCGAGATCAGTCAGTTCACCAAGCAACATGGTTTCGATCTCCCGTTTGAGTTTCCGAGGGAATCGTTGTTCGAGCCAGTCCACAAACACATCCATTAACAACTTTCTTCGGCGTTTGTCCAGTTTGCTGTACTTGATCGCTCGATAATGCCGCACCGCTTCCTCTTCCAGTATCACCGGGTCTTCCTGCATGAGCGGCTGGAACAACGCGCCAAGGGGATGATTCGGGTGTGTGCGACACAATTTTGACACGACATCGCGCAGGACGCAGACATGAACCACTTGGGTCCAAGGAGCCGTTCGTGGATCGAGACCGGCCTCCCCAAACAAGATCACGCCTTGGACAGCGCGCATCTTGTTCGCCTCTTGAACCGCAGCCATCTCCGTGACAACTCGCGTGTAAATGGTTTCGTCGAATTGGAACTGCAGCTCGGCCACGGTTATTGGCTGCGCGAGATCATCCGGGACGAGTATTCCGTCCGGATCGCGTTGCATGGCCTTCACGGTAAATGCCTTCAAACTGCAAGATCCGGGCGAAGGTAATCCTGTCAGTAGAAACAGCCACTCGGGAAACGCCGTGAAGACCTGAAACAACTCTTTGTCTGTTTTCATCCAGGGTGACCTTCACGAAGTCGGTTGAAGTGAGGACTTCGAGACATCGGCATTTGTCGACGCTGCCGCCGTCAGCCGCTAACGTTCGACGTCAGTTCAGGCCTCGCGAAAACGCTTATACGCAGAAGGATTCCGTCTTGTGAAACGTGCCCTGTCTCTTTCGGCGATTGTCAGCATCATCTTTTTCAACGTCTCCGGCGGGACGTATGCCTTGGAAGACGTACTGGCGGCGGGGCCGGGTTTGGCCGTGCTGTTGTTGCTCCTGACGCCGCTGGTCTGGAGTGCTCCGGTCGCGTTGGTCTGTGCGGAGCTGGGGACGGCGATCCCCGAAGAGGGTGGTTATTACGCCTGGTCGAAACGGGCGCTGGGGCCGTTCGGAGCTTTCTGCCTGGGCTGGTGGGCGTGGCTGTACACGTTCATCGACATCGGCCTCTACCCGACAATGTTCTGTGATTATCTGGCGTACCTCGCGCCAGAATTCGGCGCGGACGGAAACTATTGGCTCCGCAAAGGGCTGATGCTCGGGATGATTTGGTGTTTCGTGCTGCTGAACTTGTTCGGTTCGCGCACCGTCGGCGGCTTCGCGAAGTTGTTTTTCGTGCTGGTGATGTCGCCGTTCGTCATTCTGGTTGTCGCGGGCTTGTACCAAGGACTGACTCAGGGCTTTCCGCACAATCCGGTGACGCCGGTGCTCTCATCCGGCAAGACACTGGGAGCGGCGCTCGCGACCGCGATCCCCTTCGTGCTGTGGAACTACATGGGCTGGGATTCGATCTCGACGGTCGCCGGTGAGATGGACAATCCGCAACGCGATTACCCGCGAGCGCTGTTGATTTCCGTGTTGCTGATTGCGGCGGTCTATACCGTTCCCGCATTGGTTGGGTTGGCGTTCGTGGGGACGGAAAGCTTCGCATGGACGACCGGCTCTTGGAGTTCCGCCGCCGCGCAGATTGCTTGGCCTTGGTTGGGAACATTCGTCAGCGCGATGGGAATGATCTCCGCCATTGGAATGTATTCCGCGCTGGTGCTGGTTTATAGCCGAGTGCCCTTTGTGATGGGTCGTGACGGCTATCTGCCCAAAGTCCTGATGAAGACGAATCGGTTCGAGGCTCCGTGGGTTTCACTGCTCGTTTCGGGAGTTCTTTACACCATCGTCATCCTCGTGTTTCGCGACGTCGAGGAACTGGCTTCCGCGGATGTGACCGTCTATGGAGCGATGTTGTCGCTCGAACTGCTGTCGTTTCTGGTGCTGCGGCGGCGCGAGCCGAACCTGGCACGTCCGTTTCGAGTTCCTGGTGGTTGGTGCGTTGCCGGCGTGCTGTGTGCCTTGCCGCTGCTGTGCATCGCCGTGGGCGCGTACTTCAAAGCGTGCGAGGAAGGCGTTTGGAAAGTCCTGGGAATTGCAGCCGTCATCATGGCCAGCGGACCGGTGCTGTACCCGCTGGTGGAGTGGTGGCGAAGAAAACAGGTCAGCGGTAGAAGGCCGGCGTGACTCCCTGGAGTGCGGCGAAGCATCGCCGCCTTCCATTTGCAGCGAAGCCGCTTTCTTTTTGTGGCGCAGCCACTTTCTTTTTTAAGTCACTCGAATTACCAATCCGCTTCGATCAATGAAAGGCGGCGATGCATCGCCGCTCTCCAAGGAGGATACGTTGATGGCCAACGTGACCAATGACAATGCTTTCTGGGCGGTTGAGACCGATCGACTGCTCAAACAACTGGAGACGACGGAACAAGGATTGACTCAGTCGTCCGTGAAAGAGCGGTTGGCGCGATCCACTCAATTGAAGCCGCATCGAGAAACGGCGTTGTCGTTGCTCATCGACCAATTCAAAAGCCCGATCATTCTTCTGTTGTTTTGCTCAGCGATCCTCTCCTTCACGCTCCTGGATGACGCAACGAATGGGTTAATCATCGTCTTCATTCTGATCGCCAGCGGCTTGCTGAGCTTCTGGCAGGAACTGAGTGCCGCCGATGCCGTCGCGAAGCTAATGAGCATGATCGAAACCAAGGCGACGGTCATTCGCGAAGGACAAGATCAAGAGGTGCCACTGGCAGAGATCGTGCAAGGCGACGTGATCCGATTGCGAGCCGGTGATCTCATTCCCGGCGATTGCCGACTGCTCACCGCGCGCGATCTGTTTCTGAACGAAGCGGTTCTTACCGGCGAAAGTTTTCCTGCGGAGAAGTCGGCATCCGTGCTGTCCGAGCAGACGCCGCTCGGACAACGCACGAACGCGGTTTTTCTCGGGACCAATGTCATCAGCGGGTTTGCGACAGCGGTCGTGGCGGGCACGGGACGGGACACCGAGTTCGGCCGAATCTCTGAGCGGCTAGAACACAAGCAACCGGAAACCGGGTTCGAACGCGGCCTGCGTCATTTCGGGCAACTGCTCATCAAGGTCGTGCTGGTCATCACGGTGGCCGTCTTTGCGGTGAAAGTCGGCATCCAGCACAAGCCGATCGCCGACTCGTTGCTGGTCGGCCTCGCGCTGGCCGTGGGCATGACTCCTCAACTGCTGCCCGCGATCACCAGCGTGGTGCTCGCGGCGGGGGCCAAGTCGATGGCCAAGCATCAGGTCATCGTCAAGCAACTGCTGTCGATCGAAAATCTGGGCAGCATGACCGTGCTCTGCTCGGACAAGACCGGCACGTTGACCGACGGTGTGATTCAATTACAGGACACGCTCGATCTGGCCGGCCAGCCGAGCGACAAGGTTGCACGACACGCTTACTTGAATGCGTTCTTTCAAACGGGCTTTGCCAACCCGATCGACCGTTCGATTCGCGACAAAAAAGAATTCGACGCGTCGAGTGTCGAGAAGCTCGACGAGATTCCCTACGACTTCATTCGCAAGCGGCTGAGCGTGCGGATTGCCGAGAATGGTCAAAAGCTGCTGATTACCAAAGGGGCTCTGGCACAAGTTCTGGATTGCTGTTCGCGAGCGGAATCGCCGTCCGGCGAATTGGTGGACTTGGCTTCGCAGCGTGCCGAGATCGACCGTCAATTCGCTGAAATGAGCAACGAAGGACTGCGCGTCCTGGGACTTGCTGTGCGCGCCGTCGATGCGACGCACATCACGAAGGCCGACGAGCACGACATGACGTTTCTCGGCTTCCTGGTTTTCTCCGATCCGCCGAAAGCCGACGCGAAAGAGACGATCGCGCAACTGCGGGATCTTGGAGTGGCTCTCAAAGTCATCACCGGGGACAACCGCGCGGTGGCCGCGACGATCAGCCGCCGAGTCGGCATCGAATCGCCGATCATCGTGACTGGTTCCGACCTGCGCACGCTCAGCGAGGAAGCAATCCGACAGCGCGCCCGCGAGGCCGATGTCTTCGCCGAAGTCGAACCGAATCAGAAAGAGCAGATCATTCTCGCCCTAAAGTACTCCGGCCACGTGGTCGGTTATCTCGGCGACGGGATCAATGACGCGTCCGCGCTGCATGCGGCGGATGTCGGCATCTCGGTCGCATCGGCCGTCGATGTCGCTCGCGAGGCCGCTCAGGTCGTGTTGCTCAAGCAGGATCTCAGCGTGCTCGTACAGGGCGTCCGCGAGGGGCGACGCACATTCTCCAACACGCTGAAGTACGTCTTCTTCGCGATCGCTGCGAACTTCGGCTACATGTTCAGTTTGGCGGTGGCGTCGTTATTTCTGGCATTCGAGCCGTTGCTCGCGTCGCAAATCCTGCTCGTGAATTTGCTGGCCGACTTTCCCGCGATGGCGCTGGCCACCGACAGCGTCGATCCGGAACAAATTCAGCGGCCGCGCCGTTGGGACACAAAATTCATCGTCCGCTTCATGATGTCGTTCGGCTTCGCCAGTTCGCTGTTCGATTTCATGACCTTCGGTGCGATGTACTACCTCTTCAGTGAGATGCGCACGACTGAGTCTGCCGAAGCCTTCGAGCAACTCTTCCGAACCGGTTGGTTCGTGGAATCGACGCTCACCGGCCTAATGATTCTGCTGGTGATCCGCACGCAACGCCCATTTTTCCTCAGCCGTCCCGGCCGATTGTTCCTTTTCGCCGAAGCCTCGATCGCTCTCGTGACAGTCCTTCTGCCCTACTCTCCATTTGCCGTAACACTCGGCTTTGTGACTCCGCCGCCAATGCTGCTAGCAATCGCCTTGGTCATTACCTTGCTCTATGGCATGGGTATGGAGGTCGTCAAACGCCTGTTCTATCGCTATCTCGCGTCGTAAGACGAGCGACAACTAAGAGGCTGTGCAAATTCTATTTCCGAGACTGGCGAAAACGGATATTAAGCGTTTGATCTTAACAGGAGGATCAAGCGCATGGATGCGATGGTGGTT
>JAYVSP010000762.1:0-3817 GCA_043775215.1 Planctomyces sp.
CACTCGCTTGCGCTTCGGGCTTGTATTTCTCGGTCCAAAATCCTTAACGGCATTGCACTCCAAGGGGACAGTCTGATTGAAGGGTTCGTTTCGCTGGTCCTGCTGCTAACGGGACTCCTTGTCGGCTTGGTCGGTCTGCTAGGTGAGTTTGTGGGCGTCATCGCCGGCAGGTTCAACTGGAAGTAGAGTGGCTCGCCAGGTTGGTTCATCACTGCGCTGATCCTGCCCGCACTGCCAATCTTGATGTATTCCTTACTTTTGTCATGGCTATGACAATACATTTGAACCCCCCGAATACCGTATCACGGAATGACTTTCAGTTTTCAAAGGCAGCTTCCTTGAAGGGACTTTCTGATGACGCTCCGTTCGATCCCTCATTGTCGTGATGTGCTGTGGTTGATCGTGGAGATGCGGGCATTTCTCGGTGGAAACCGCTTGCCGATTCGCGAAGTTTGCGCTGACGCGTCTTCCGCGGAGATATAGCCGGCGGATGAGGTCCCCCCCTCAATTTGAAACGAGCGCAGACGGCTGCCGTTTTGGATTTCAACAACTCGCCCGTCGGAGCGTTGTTGGAAACCCGACTGTTGCGGAATGACAAGCTCCATTGGCTTGATCGCGAAAACATCGACAAGGTTCTTCGGGAACAAGGACACTCAACGTTATTCAGCCCCACAGGTCGTTCGTCCCGCATCAATCTCGGCCAGGTGCTCAAGGCTGATCATGCTGCGCTCCGACTCCGCTGGATGGAAAGTTCGACATCGGCTCAATAATCTGCATGTCCTCTGGTTTCTCGTTCCAGGCGTGTTGCTCGCGCATCGGATCGGAGTGTTGCTGCACGAGTACTTGCACGGCATCCCGTTTCGGAATTACCGAAACAACCTGGCGGGTTTCGCGTGTATGCGCGCAATCACGCACGAGGACGGTGAGGGGTTATGCGAACATCATACACCCCAATTCCACGTTGAAAGTAGCGGCTGATGACGACTAACACCTTCGCCGGCTGCTTCCACGGCGGCGCGTTCTTTCAGGCGATCGGCGAGCGCTTCGACTCGTTGGAGCACCGGCAGCGGATCATCAACGCCGATGTGTTGGATGCGTGGTTTCCGCCGTCACCGCGCGTGATCGCGGCGCTGACGGAGCACTTGCCGTGGCTGTTGCAGACATCGCCGCCGACCAACTGTTCCGGGTTGATCGACGTGATCGCGGAGGCTCGTGGGCTGGAACCGGAGTGCGTGTTGCCGGGGGCGGGGTCGTCGGATTTGATTTTCCTCGCGCTGCGGCAATGGCTGGGGCGGTCGTCGCGGGCGTTGGTGCTCGATCCGAGCTACAGCGAGTACACGCACGTTTTGGAAAACGTCATCGGCTGCCGAGTCGATCGACTGCGGCTGGCTCGCAAGGACGATTATCGCGTGCCGCTGGATCGGCTCGCGGAGTCGTTGCGGAGCGACTTCGACTTGGTTGTGCTTGTGAATCCGAACAGTCCGACCGGGCAGTTTGTGGCTCGCGAGGAATTGCAGTCCGTGTTGGCTGACGTGCCGGCGCGGACGCGGGTGTGGATCGACGAGACCTACATCGACTACGTCGGCCGCGAGCAGTCGCTCGAACGCTGGGCGGCTGTGACGGAAAACGTGTTCGTGTGCAAGTCGATGTCGAAGGGGTCTGCGTTGAGCGGAGCCCGCGTCGGGTACTTGTGCGGCTCGGCACGGCAAATCACTCCGCTGCGAGCGCTGATGCCGCCGTGGGCCGTCAGCCTGCCGGCTCAGGTCGCGGCCGTCGAGGCTCTGCGCGATTCGGACTACTACGAAGCTCGTTATCGCGAGACGCAATCGCTTCGCGAGCAACTCGCATCGGGGCTGAGGTCGCTCGGCTGGGATGTCGTGCCGGGCTGTGCGAATTTTCTGTTGGCTCAATTGCCGGCCGATCAACCGATCGCTCAAGACGTGATCGTTCGCTGCCGCGAGCAGGGCTTGTTCCTGCGCGATGTCAGTAGTATGGGAACAGTGTTCGATGGGCGAGCGATTCGTGTCGCGGTGAAAAACGCGGCGACGCAGGTTCGGATGTTGGACATCTTGAGGACATTGGGTGGGGAAAAGGTGAGTGGGAAAACAGGAACCTTTTATGCGAGTCATTGACCAAACAAATCTTGGCAAGGGAAAGGTGGGAGAGGGAAAGGTGTCAGGAACGTGTCAGGAACGTGTCAGGAACCTGTTTGAGCATCGGAAGCGTCCCACTCAGGAGGCAGTTGCCCCGTCCACAACCACCAACCACAATAGCGCCCAAGTAATTGTCGCGGACATCCGCATAGACTGCGTCGCAGGTCGCATTCTGCCGAAGATCAGAGAATTGCCGATTTCACGACGATGTTGATGACATTCTTCGCTCATCCGAACAGAAGAAGTTTCCTTGATGGAAGTTTCCCTTTCCAACTTCCGCAGCCTACTTCAACAGGCGCGCGACGGCGATACGCATGCACTTGGAGTGTCGTTGCAAAAACACCGCGAATACTTGCGGAACTTGGCTCAGCGGTCGCTGGACACCGCTCTGGGCGGTCGCCTCGACGCTTCGGACATTGTCCAGCAGACGTGTCTTTCGGCGATCCGTTATTTTCCTAAATTCGACGGGGAAGAGCCGGCTCAGTTTTGGCGTGGCTGGCACAAATTCAGGAGCGAAACCTGCAAGATGTGATCCGCGCCCACAAGCTTTCCGAAAAACGGAGCGTCGGCAAAGAACAGTCGATCGACGAGACCTTCGGGATCGTTGATCAACAGGCTGACAGTCCGAGTCAGCGTTTGAAGTTGGACGAGAAGTCCCTCCGGCTCACAATGGCAATCGAGTCTCTTCCGGAAGACCAGCGTGAGGCGGTCAGGTTGCGGCATTTGGAAGGACTGTCGTTGGCGGAAATGAGTGAGCGGCTCAATCGCACCGAACGCGCGGTGGCCGCCTTGCTGAATCGGGGAATTTCCAACTTGAGAAGTCGCCTGCGGGATGATGAGATAGCTCCATGAAGGCGACAACTCCATCCGTGGTAAACCAATCGGCGACGATCGACGAGGATCGCTTCCACGATTTGATTGCCGAGTACTTGCGGCGGATTGATCGCGGTGAGCGGGTGGACCGGCCCGCGTTTGTGGCCAGTCACCCGGAGTTTGCGGCGGCGCTTCAAGCCTACTTCGATAAGGAGCTTGTCATCGACGCGATCACCGACACACCAACCGATGGTCTAGATTATTCTGTCGCCACGGAATCAGTTGCCGATGGCACGACGGCGGATATGGCCAGTCAGGCCAACGGCATTCAGCACACTCCCCAGATTCCGGAAACCTTCGGACGCTACCGCGTTCTGAAAGCGCTGGGACATGGAGCGATGGGTGACGTTTACCTCGCACAAGATCAGCAACTCGGCCGTCATGTGGCATTGAAGATTCCCAAGTTCAACAAGACGGACACGTCCGGAACGTTGGAGCGGTTCTATCGTGAAGCCCGATCGGCCGCGCTGCTGCGGCATTCCAACATCTGCCCAGTCTTCGACGTCGGCGAGATCGAAGGTCAGCACTACATCAGCATGGCCTACATCGAAGGCCGACCGCTGAGTGACCTTATTCGTGCTGGGCAACTGCCGTCCGAGACGCAGGTCGCGGTCATTGTTCGCAAGCTAGCGCTCGGTCTGGCCGACGCACATTCTCACGGCGTGATTCACCGCGACCTCAAGCCAGCCAACATCCGCGGCGGAAACTTTACCTCGGTGGCCGACCTCGAATCACAACTCCGAGAGTTCATCACCTATTACAACACGACCATGGCCCATCCCTTCGCCTGG
>JAYVSP010000763.1:0-18226 GCA_043775215.1 Planctomyces sp.
GTCGAAGTGGTGCTGCGACAGGTGGCCGAGGTCTCGGCCGACTGGTCGAGTCTCATTCACGGCCATCACAATCATGTTCGCCGTGAATCGCACTTCGACCAAGAATGGTGGGTCCATCGCAAGGGAGCGTTACCCGCTAACGAAGGGGAACTCGGTGTGATCCCCGGTTCGATGGGGACGCGCAGTTACCACGTTGCCGGTCGTGGCGCAGCGGCAGCGCTCCGCTCCAGTTCGCATGGAGCAGGCCGTTCGCGGGCGAGGCATCTCGCACAGCAAGGGATCTCACGTCGCGAACTGGAACGACAAATGAACAGCGTTCGCTTCGATCATCGCCGCGCCGAAGTACTACGCGACGAAGCGCCTTCAACCTACAAAGACATCGGTCGCGTCATGCGAGCCCAGCACGAACTGACGCGCATCGTGCGAGAACTCCGCCCCCTGTTGGTCTACAAAGGAACCTGATGCACGTGGCCGACGGGGGCGATCCGGCTTTGCGGAAGCCCCCAGATTTTAATGTCCCGGATCACGTGACAAACCCACCCAACAACGCCTACGTCCGATTGACGGCTCGGTCCAAGTGGGTGTAGCCGCCATCGACGTGGATCAGTTGGCCGGTGGTGTGGCTGGATCGCGGAGAGAGCAGGAACGCGACCATGTTGGCGATTTCCTCGCACGACGTCATCCGCTGTCCGAGCGGAATTCGAGATTCGATTTGCCGCCGAGTCTCTTCGGGGTTCGGGACGGTGCTCAGCCACGAGGCGTACATCGGAGTCCAGCATTCGGCGACGATCACGGCGTTGACGCGGATACCATACTTGGCCAGTTCGACGGCCCATTCGCGTGTCAGCGCGTTTCGCCCGCCGTTGGCCGCCGCGTAGGCCGACGTACCCCCCTGCCCTGTCTCGGCTACCTTCGAGCCGATGTTGACGATCGCGCCCTGCGACTTTTTCAACTCCGGCAACGCGAAGTGAGCCAGCTCGTAGTAATGGACCAAGTTCTTCCGCAGCGATGCAAGAAAACGTTCGGTATCGCCATGCTCCAAGTTGACACCGTCGTTGATCCCCGCGTTGTTGACCAATCCGTCGATCCGGCCGAACTTCGCGACTGTCTCTTCAATCGCTCGGCGGCATTCGTCGGTTTGGGTCAGTTCAGCTTGGACTGCCAGCGCTCGCCTGCCATTCGCTTCGATCGCTCGCACGGCCAATTCGTTGTCACTTGCATTCCGGCCGATGACGACGGGGATGGCTCCGTCCGCCGCGAGCACTCGCGCAATGCCTTCGCCAATTCCTTTCGCGCCCCCACTGATGAGGATGACTTTATCCTGTAGGCCCAAGTCCATGCTGTTGTCCGGCAAAATGGGGAATGACGAAATACCCAATGACGAAAGAATGACGACTGCCGAAGCTCGAATCCTCGTCTCCGGACAACGCCCAATTCCAGAATTCCGCGTTCAATACGGCGTGAGGCGCTTAGGAGTCAAGGACTTGGACTATTTATCATTCGAACTTTGTCATTCCTTCGTCATTGGGTATTTCGTCTTTCGTCATCCTGCGCACGAACCGCCTCTCGTCACGCTGCGGATGTGCCGATACACTGCCGCGACTCGTTTCTACCAGTCTCATCCACGAGGAATCCGATTGTGGCGACCGCTCAACCTAAGACATCCGTCGTAAAGGCCAAACCCGCTGAAACCAAGCCGATGAACGGCGCCGATGTGCTGGTCGAGGCCTTAGTTCGCAACGGTGGCGATACGATCTTTGCCTATCCCGGTGGAGCCTCCATGCCGTTGCATCAGGCGTTGCTGCGGCGGTCAGAAGATATTCGCACCATTTTGCCGCGGCATGAACAGGGTGGCGGCTTCGCGGCTCAGGGTGTGTCGCGAACCACGAACAAAGTCGGCCTATGCATGGCCACCAGCGGGCCGGGGGCTACGAACCTGGTGACCTCGATCGCCGACGCCAAGATGGATTCAGTGCCGCTGGTCGCGATCACCGGGCAGGTGCAGCAGAAGGTGATCGGGACGGATGCCTTCCAGGAAACGCCGATCGTCGAAATCTGCCGCGCGATCACCAAGCACTATTACATGATCACGGCCAACGACTGGCGCGAGCCGGACGACGTGCAACAGGCGATTCGCGATATTCCGCGCATCGTCAACGAGGCGTTTTATGTCGCCAAGAGTGGCCGCCCGGGACCGGTGCTGATCGACTTCCCGCGGAACATTCAGATCGCGACACTCGAAGGGGAGATCGACTGGAATCCGCCGATGCATCTGCCGAGCTATCACCCGGAACGCCGACAGGCCGCACCGGAACAGATCAAACAAGTCATCGCGGCGGTCAAGCACTCGAAGCGGCCGATCCTGTATGTCGGCGGCGGCGTGATCAACTCCGATGCCGCTGACGAGCTGACTAAGTTCGCCAAGCGGACCAAGATTCCCGTGGCGATGACCGTCATGGGCTTGGGGGCGTTTCCGGGTGAAGACCCGCAGTCGCTGCACATGCTGGGAATGCACGGGACGGTGTATGCGAACTACGCGATCAACGAGGCCGACTTACTGTTGGCGTTCGGCGTGCGGTTCGATGACCGCGTCACCGGCAAGCTGGAAGAGTTCGCCAAGCATGGCAAGATCGTGCATGTGGACATCGATCCGTCGGAAATCCACAAGAACAAGGAAGCTCACATCCCGATCGTGGCCAACGTTTGCGAAGTGCTGCAATTGCTGAATGCCGCTCTGACCGACGCCGATCTGCCGAACCTCGACGAGTGGTGGAAACAGGTCAACGAGTGGAAAGAGAAATTTCCGCTGGCCGTCAAAGATCAGCCGAATGAATTCATTTATCCGCAGTATGCCATCAGCGAGCTGTGGCGGCAGACGAAGGACCGCGACACGTATGTCGCGGTGGGCGTGGGTCAGCACCAGATGTGGGCCGCGCAGTACTACAAGTTCAACCGCCCCAAACGATGGATGAGCAGCAGCGGCTTGGGGACGATGGGATTCGGACTCCCCGCCGCGATGGGTGCGCAAGTCGCACATCCGGAAAGCCTCGTGATCGACATCGACGGTGATGGCTCATTCTTGATGAATATTCAAGAACTGGCGACGCTGCATTGCGAGAAATTGCCGGTCAAGGTCTTGCTGCTGAACAACCAGCACCTCGGCATGGTGATGCAGTGGGAAGACCGCTTCATGCAAGGCAAGCGAGCCCACACATACCTCGGCCCGATCGATCATCCAGAAGCACTCGGCAAAGGGGACGGCACGATCGGCGAGACCTATCCGAACTTCACGCAACTGGTGAAAGGGTTCGGCGTGATGGCCAAGCAAGTGCGCAACAAAGCCTCGCTACCGGCCGCGATCGCCGAGATGCTCGCGCATCCCGGCCCGTATGTGCTGGACGTCGTATGCCCATACCAAGAGCATGTGCTGCCGATGATCCCCGGCGGCATGACCGTGCGGGAAATCATCACCGAGTAGCACGGCAACCGATCAGCGGTCAGGTGGTTCAAAGTTCAATTTTCGCGGGTTAGGCGACTGGTGAACCTGATGACGCAGCGTCCGCGAAATTTGAACTTTGAACCACCTGACCCCGACATCCGTCGTATTAGAGATTCGCGAGGCCGCGTCTGGACGTTGGCGAAGGTTCCGTGGACCGAGGCCAACGCGGCGGATGATCGTTATTGGCAAGACCATCTGACTCCCGAAGAGCGCGTGGTCGCCGTATACCAGGCGCTCGAAAGTTGTCTGAGGGCAAGGGGCATTCATGCGGTACCCCGATTTCGAAGAGTTCATCGACTCGTTAAATGCCCATGGAGTGCGGTATCTAATCGTCGGCGGGCACGCGTTGGCGTTTCACGCCAAGCCCCGAGCAACCAAAGACCTTGATATCTTTTTGGAGCGGACTCCGGCCAATGCAAACAAGCGGCGGGACGCCCACAAGATTTGGCCGATCTCGACACATTGCAACGGATGACGTCACGGCCACCGGCAAAGCGAGCGACAAAACGTCCCGCCGGAAAGAAGTCGCGCCGGCCAAACCATGAATCGGAGTAACTGCGAGGGGTCGGGTGTTCGGTTTTTCGGAATTGGCGGGAAGAAGCGTGATTCCATGTCCAGACTCGATGCCCGCCAATTCCGGAAGGCTCTTCCGGTGTTCCGGGGAGGCAAGTTTCAAAGCCACGGATTGAACACGGATTAGGACGGCGAACAAGGCAAAGAAGAATAGAGTGAGGTAACGGAACGAGGGTGCGTAACGGTTTCTAACCTCTGGCTTGGTCCCTAGCTTTTATCCGTGGCAAAAACTGTAGTCCGGCATTCCCGTCCGCCACTTCTTCTTGTTTTCCAATTCCCTGCCTCCTGTCCTGATCCGTGTTCAATCCGTGTTTCATCTGTGGCAAAACAAAATCCGCGACGTGACCTCCCTGGATTACCGAATGAGCCTAATTCAATTTGTGTTCCTGATTTGGATGAAAAAGAAAGCGGCTCCGCCGCAAAGGAAAGCGGCGATGCATCGCCGCACTCCAAAAATCACTCCACCCGCAGCAACACGAACTTCAGATACCGAAACTCGGGCATCGCGAGCGGCGTGGGATGATCGGCGGGTTGCGAGTGGATCGCAAGCAAGGTCGCTCGGCGGCGTGCTTCAGAAATTCCTTCTTCGCACGCTTCGAGAAACGTCGATTCGTTGACGTGACTGGAGCAGGACGCCAGCGCCAGCAGTCCGCCTTCCGCGGTCACTGCCGCGCCGTTGAAGGCCAGCTTGCGGTAGGCCGAGACGGCTCGGTTCACGCTCGCTTGCGACGGCGCGAACGCAGGCGGGTCGATGATGACGGCACCCCACTTGCGGCGTTTCAAGCGGGCTGCATCGAGAAATTCAAACGCATCGGCAACGACGCCCGCGTGGTTCTCCTCCGGCAAGCCGTTCAGACGCCAATGATCGTTCGCCGCGGTGATCGCCGGCTCGGCCGAATCAACCGAAGTGACGTGCGTCGCCCCGCCAACTCCGGCCATCACTGAAAAGCCACCCGTATAGCTGAAGACGTTCAATACCTTGGCCCCGTCGCATAGCCGCCGCATCGTCCGCCGGTTCTCACGCTGATCGAGAAAGAATCCGGTCTTCTGTCCGTTGATGACGTCGGCGGTGAACTTCACGCCGTACTCGCTGAACGGAATCGGCTCGAGACGCTCGGTGCCGATGAGCCACCGCCCTGCCCTGCCTCGCTGCTTGCGTCGTTCGACAACCGCTTTCACGCCGACGTGCTTCGCCAGCCACGCGGCGATTTCGTCAATGTCCCAAAACGCACTCGCGGCCGGGCCGTCCAGCTTGATCACCGCGACATCGGCATACCGGTCGCAGACGAGCCCCGGCAAACCGTCTCCTTCGCCATTGAAGAGGCGATAGCCGTCTGTCGTCTTGTCAAACAGCCGCCGTCGCAACGCCCACGCGTGCTCAAAGCGACCCTCCGCCCAGTCGTCATTTAACCGAAACGGCTCATCAACGCGGCAGGCTCGAAACGCGACGCCGCTAGTGGGATCATAAAAACCGACCGCGATCGGACGGCCACGTGTGTTGTCTAAGAGGAGTGCCTGCGTCCCCGGTTCGGCCGGCGGCAAGTCACGCAGGGCATCGGCAAATACCCACGGATGTCCGCGTTTGAGGCTGCGAGTCAGATCACGCGCAAGTCGCAGAGTCACTCGAGACGATTGGCTACGAAGGAATGGCATGCACGATTTGTAGTGGCCAGCTTCGGGAATGACGAATGACGAAAGACCCAATGACGAAAGAATGACGAAGCACGAATGACGAACATCTCTATTGTCGCCCTTCGATTTTTGTGCTTCATCATTCTTTCTTTCGTCATTGGGGCTTTCGTCATTCGTCATTCCCGATTGCCTTGTCACTCGCTGCCCGGTCCGTCAGACTCCGCCGCTGTTTTGTGACCCCTCATCACTGACCGCCCGGACGGAGCACATGCCCGAACAAGTCATTCACACACACCAACTGCCCAACGGACTGACGGTGGTGGTTGAGCCGATGATCGACGTGCAATCGGCGTCGTTTGCGCTGTTGGTTCCCGGTGGCAGCGCGTTTGATCCTGTCGGGCAGAATGGGACTGCGGCGGTCCTCACGGATTGGATCACCCGCGGGGCCGGAGAGCTGGATAGCCGCGAGCTGTCCAACGCACTCGACAACCTCGGCGTGCAACACAGCGAAAGCACCGGCATCAATCATCTGGCATTCTCCGCCGCGTCGCTGGGATCGAATCTTCCCGCAGCGCTGCGTCTGTCCGCCGACCTCTTGCAGCGTCCGCAACTTCCCGATGACGAATATGAAGGGGCGATGGCGGGCGTCGAACAATCGTTGCGTGCCATGGAAGACGAACCGCAACGCAAGGTCATCATCGAGCTTCGCCGCCGCTGCTACGACGCTCCGTGGGGCTTGCCGACCGAAGGATGTTTGGAAGACCTGGAACGCATCACGCCCGAGTCGGTGCGTCAGCACTTCCACCGCAACCTGCGGCCCAACGGAGCCATCTTGGGAATCGCAGGACAAGTCGATCTCGCTCAGATTCTCGACATCGTCACCGAAGTCTTCGGCGGCTGGACCGTCAAATCGGAACCGGCAATCGTCACCGGCCCCCGCGGTCCGCGGATTGACCACATCCACCACGAATCGACGCAGACGCACATCGGCATTGCCTATGACGGTATCGAGTACGCGCATCCCGATTACTACAAAGCGTGGGCCGCGGTCGGAGTGCTCAGCGGCGGCATGAGTTCGCGGCTGTTCACGGAAGTTCGTGAGAAACGGGGTTTGTGCTATTCGGTCAACGCGTCGCTCAACAGCCTGTTGCGCGAGGGCCGTGTCCTGTGCTATGCCGGAACAACCACTGAACGGGCTCAGGAAACGCTCGACGTCACGTTGCAGGAACTCGTGCGTCTCGGCGACGGGATCGAGTCCCATGAACTCGAACGCTGCAAGGCACGAGCGAAAAGCTCGCTGATCATGCAGCAGGAATCGACGACGTCCCGCGCCAGTTCGATCGCCCGCGATTGGCATTTCCTCAAGCGTGTTCAAACACTGGATGACATCCAACGCGAGATCGACAGCCTGACCGTCGAGAGCGTGCTCGACTATGTCCGTCAACACCCGGCCCGCGACTTCACCGTGCTGACCATCGGCCCGAATCCCCTGAAGGTGATTTAAGATTTTTGATTTGCGATCTCGGATACTTCAATATCGCAATTCAAGTATCTCCGATCAAAAATCCTCAATCAAAAATCAAAAATCCATGAAATTCTTTCAAACCAAACTCGACAACGGCTTGCAGGTGATCGCGGAGTTGAACCCGTCGGTGCATTCCGTCGCGCTGGGATTCTTCGTCCGCACGGGCTCGCGCGACGAGACGCCCGAAGTTTCCGGAGTCAGCCATTTCCTGGAGCACATGGTTTTCAAGGGGAGCGAAAAGTTCTCGGCGGACGACGTCAATCGTGTGTTCGACGAAGTCGGAGCCAAGTACAACGCGGCCACCGCCGAAGAGGGAACTCTGTTCTACGGAGCCGTCCTGCCGGAATACCTGCCGACCGCGTTTGAACTGTTTGCCAGTATCCTGCGGCCGTCGCTCCGTCCAGACGATTTCGACATGGAGAAGAAAGTCATTCTCGAAGAGATCGGCATGTACGACGACCAGCCGTCGTTCCTGGCCTATGAAAATCTGATGCAATCGCATTTTGCCGGCCATCCGCTTGGCCAGAGTGTGCTCGGCACGAGCGCGAGCATCACCGCGTTGACTTGCGAACAAATGCGAACTTATCACCGCGATCGCTATCTCGCCGGAAACATCACGCTCGCGGTTGCCGGCAACACCGATTGGGCCAAGATCGTCGAATTGGCTCAGCAGCATTGTGCTCATTGGCCCGCTGGACAAGGTGTTCGCGCCATCGACGAGGCGCGTCCGAAGGGTGGCCTCAAAGTCATCACGCGGCCGAAGAGTCAACAGCAGCACATCATGCAAATGACTCCTGCGCCAGCCGCACAAAACCGTCTGCGCTACGCGGCGGAGATCCTTTCGGTGATCGTTGGCGACGGATCAGGTAGCCGCCTGTTTTGGGAACTGGTCGATCCGGGCTTGGCCGAAGCAGCCGATCTCGACTTCTCTGAACATGACGGCAGCGGAGCGTATCTGACGTATCTGAGCTGCGATCCCGAAGCCACGGCGGACAATCTGGCGATCATTCGGGGCATCTATGACGACGTGAATCAGAACGGCATCACCGAAGAAGAATTGGAACAGGCGAAGAACAAAGTCTCTTCGCGTGTCGTGCTCCGTAGCGAGCGACCGATGGGCCGCCTGTCATCGCTCGGCGGCAATTGGGTCTATCGTCAGGAATACCGCTCGGTCGATGATGATCTGCAAACGCTTCGCGCGATCACGACGCGCGACGTCCGCGAATTGCTGGCGGAATACCCGCTGGGCATGACTACGACTGTGGCCGTCGGCCCGCTGGAATCTTTGACAGTTTGAGAGTGTCTTGTGCGCTACAAGCAGACGTCCTTCGCCCTCATTGCAGTCTTCTGTTCAAAGTACAGTTTCCTGGCGACCGACGACCGGAAGTCATTTTGAACAGAAGGTCGCGAAGAGCGCGAGGAGAAATCTCAAAAGATGCTTTCATCTGCCTGTGCAGTGCCGCATCACATGGCTCATTCGCGGCAGACTTCCCTCATCACGCATTGCCAGGGATAACATAAGTCGAATTTGACGTACGTCGGAAATGACTTACTTCGGAGCGACTTAATGAAAGCGGAACTCCGGCGGACAGATTGATGTCTCCCATATTCTTGGACGTGACAGGTCGTGCCGATGTTTTGAGCCTGGACGCGTGACGTCCGCGAATTGCTTGGCGGACGTCCCTCATCGCGCTTGCATCGCCAGAAATTGCTCTTAACATAAGTCAAAGTTGACGTACGTCAGAAATGACTTATGTCAGAAGTGACTTATGTCAGAAGTGACTTATGTCGGAGATGACTTATGAAGGCGAACCCCGGCGGACAGATTGATGTCTCCTGCATTCTCGGACGCGACAAGGTCGTGCGTGATGCTTGGTGCGTGCTCGATCAGCAAAGTCTGGTCATCGCGGCCGAACGGCGCATCGGCAAGACTTCGGTCATTCGCAAGATGCAGGCGGAAGCTCCGGCTGGCTGGATTGCCGTGCTGCGGGACGTCGAGCAATTTCATTCGGCCAATGAGTTCGCGGCGGCGGTGTACCAAGACATCCAGAAACATCTCGGCCGTTGGAAGAAGACGGCCAATCGAGCCAAACAGGCGCTGACAGCGGCCGGCGGGACCGAAGTGGGCGGACTCGTTAAGTTGCCCGATCGTGCCGAACCACACTGGAAGCAAGTTCTAATCGGTGCCGTCGAAGACCTCATCGCCGAACAGGAAGACAAGCGATTGGTGTTTTTCTGGGACGAGATGCCGTTCATGCTAGAGAACCTGCGACAGCGCGCGGGTGGGAGCGTCGCCGGCGATGTGCTCGATGTTTTGCGTTCGTTGCGACAGACGCACAAACATTTCCGCATCGTGCTCACCGGATCGATTGGCCTGCACCACGTCTTGAGCCGGCTGAAGTCCAGCGGCTACGCGAATGCACCCTTCAACGACATGTATGAACTGGAGATCACGCCGCTGGCACCCAGTGATGCCGCCGAACTCGCACGGCAATTGATTGATGGCGAAAACCTGCAACCAAAGAATCGGCAGGCATCGGCCGCGGCGATGGCGACCGCGGCCGACAACGTGCCGTTTTATATCCATCACATTGCCCGTCATTTGAAGTTGACCGGTCAACGCGCCGACCCACCGCAGATCGAAGCCGCCGTCCGTGCCCAGTCGCACGACCATGCCGATCCCTGGGAGTTGCAGCACTATCGCGAGCGAATCGACACGTACTACCCCGGCCAGGCGGCTCTCGCACTCATGGCCCTCGACACACTCGCCTTGGCGTCCGAGCCGCAATCTGTCGACCAATTGCTGGCCACAGTCAAGTCGCGGCAAGACTGTGATCGCGAAGCGTTATTAAAGTTGCTCAAGGCCCTCGCGCTGGACCACTACGTTCAGCGTGCCGGTTCCGGCTATGAGTTTCGTTTTCCACTGATCCGGCAGTGGTGGCTGCTGGACCGGAGTTTGTGAGATGTCCAATTCTCATTTGATTTCGCGGTTTACTCCTAGCCGGACTCGTTCCGAGTTGCTGCGGCAGATGTTCGTGCAACGTCACGCACTGCTTACCGACACGCAGGAACGCATTCGCGAGAGCGTGCTGACTGGTAACAAACATCATCTGCTGTTTGTCGGACCGCGCGGCTTTGGCAAAACGCATTTGGTGTCGATGCTGTTCGACTGGGCCGATCGCGCCGCCGACTTGCGAGACCGCGTACGGATTGCGTGGCTTAACGAAGATGATTCGACGACATCCTGGCTGACGCTGTTGCTGCGGATTCATGCCGCGTTGGAGAAAAAGTATCCCGGCGAGTTCCCGGCAGCTTCGCGCGAGCGGCTGCATGGGCAGACGCCTGAACATGCCGCCGAAAAACTTTGCCAACTGCTGCTGCACCAACTCACGCCGCGCACAGCCGCGGCCACAACGCAACAACGTGCGACGAAACGCCAGCCGGACAAGAAGCTCAAGCCACCGGCGCCGCGCACGCTGCTGGTGTTCGTCGAAAATCTCGACGCGGTCTTTGAGGGCTTGGGGCTGGAAGGTCAAAAACGGCTGCGAGCTTTCTTGCAAGAGCACCCGCAGACGAGTTTGGTGGCCACGTCGCCGCAGCTTTTCAGCGGAGTTCAGTCGCGCAATGCGCCGTTCTTCGGGTTCTTTCAGATCGAGCACTTGCAGCCGCTGACGGTCAAGGAGGCCACGACACTGCTCAGAAACATCGCCCACGCACAGCACGACCGCGAGCTGGTCGCGTTCCTGTCCACGCCGGAAGGCCGCAGCCGTATTCAAGCGATTCATCATCTTGCGGGAGGCAATCATCGGGTTTACGTCGTGCTGTCGCAGTTCCTGACGAAAAAGCGGCTGGATGAACTCGTGCCGGCGTTCGAGCGGCTGCTCGATGAATTGACGCCGTACTATCAAGAGCGGCTACGATGGCTGTCCGCGCAGCAGCGTGAATTGGTAGAAGCACTCTGCCGTGCGGGCCGCCTGCTGCCCGTGAAAGAGTTGGCTGCGAAACTGTTCATGTCGCCGCAGACGGCCTCCGGTCAACTGCAAAAACTGACGGCTCTGGGCTACGTCCGCAGCGACACTCGCGGCCGCGAGTCATTTTATGAACTGGCCGAACCGTTGCTGCGAATGACCGTCGAGATCAAGGACAATCAGCGGACACTCATCGGGCAGACCGTCGAGTTTCTGCGACTTTGGTTCCGCCCCTCGAAACCGAGCGATCGGCTGGCCGGAAAATCTCGAACCGCTAGCGACACACTGGGCACGATCAAACTCATCGTGCAAACCGGCTGGGACGTTTCGGCGTGGCGAAAGCTGGTGCGGCAACTTGTCGAGCGGTCTGCCAAGGCCAACACGTTGAGTCAACTTGGCGACAGTTTGGTGCGGAGCTTGGGGTTGCTGCAAGACTCGCCGCTCAGTCGTGACGCGTTGGGGCAATGGCGAGACGTGTGGCGGGAGGTCAGTCAGCCTCGCAACGGTGAGCCGCTTGATTCGTTGACGATTCCGTTTCGCCTGTTTGACGTCGGCATTCGGTTCCTGCAAACCCATGACACGCGAGTGCTCCTCGACCTGCCCTCGGAACAACGTGTGTTGCTTCAGGAAGTTTTGCCAGCGGCGGTTCGTTGAGATTCGCTGACCGGCGGCCATAAAGTTCGTTCCCTTCGTGACCGTCACCAACTTCAAGAAAGACACATCATGCTGAAACCAATTCTCGCCAGTCTGTTCGGACTGTTGCTCGTTTTGACCGGCGGTTCGCTCGACGCCGCGCCGCAAGTGCCCGAGTCGGTCGTTTGGGTCGAGGGACTCGAATACTCAAAGCCGGATGGTGAACCATTGCTGCTCAATCTGGCTCGACCGAAGACCGGCAATGGGCCATTTCCTTCCGTATTGTGCATTCACGGCGGAGGCTTTCGAGCCGGCAAGCGTGAGTCCTACGATGCACTCTGCCTCAAGCTGGCCGAGCGCGGTTATGTCGCCGCGACCATCACTTATCGACTCGCGCCGCAGCACAAGTTTCCGGCGGCCGTACATGACACGAAGGCCGCCGTCCGTTGGTTGCGAGCCAACTCCGCCGCGTACAAGATCGACACTGACAAAATCGGAGTGACCGGCGGATCGGCGGGCGGCCACTTGGCTCAATTCCTGGGAGTGACTGCGAACGTGCCTCGGTTTGAAGGGACAGGTGGTTGCGCGAGCCAGTCCAGCCGCGTGACATGCGTGGTCAACGTTTACGGGCCGAGCGACTTCACGCAGTCATATGGCAAGAGTGTCGACGCTCACGAAGTGTTGCCGCTGTGGTTCGGCGGTGACTTGAGCACTCACAAGACGCTGCACATTCAAGGGAGCCCGCTATATTGGGTCACGCCCGACGCCGCTCCGACGCTCTGCATTCATGGCACCGAAGACAAGTATGTCGCTCACGAGCAAGCAGTCTGGCTGGTCGACAAGCTCAAGGCCGCGACCGTCGATGCCGAACTGCTCACACTCGAAGGCGCCGGCCACGGCTTCAAAGGTGCCGACGCCGAAAAGGCCGAGGCCGCGATGTTCGAGTACTTCGACAAGTATCTGAAACGGTAGCTGTAGGATGGGCACTCTTGCCCGTCTCTTCCGCACAGGCGACGGGCAAGAGTGCCCATCCTACATAACAGTCGGCTACTTCAGCGGCTTCCCTTCGATCGGCTTGCCGTTCGTCGTGAGCACCTGAATCTCGTGGGCTTTGTGCTTGCCGGTGTAGGTCCAGACGATTTTCTTTTCGCGCGTGACCTCGAAGATTTTGATCGGGCGGTCGGAGTGGTAACTGCAAATCACGGTGTTGCCGTTGGGCAGACGCTGGCCACCACACGGATCGTCGAACGGCTTTTCGTTCGGGAAGTCGTCATTGCCGACCTTCCAAATGACCTTACCGCTGGCATCCATCTCGACCGTCTGGTTGCCATGCGTCAGATTCACCAGCGTGTTGCCGTTTGCCAGCCGGATCGCAGTAAAGGGCCAGTTTTCAGCCTTGCGTCCGCCGAGGTCATCGCTGTCGGTCGGAAACTCTTTGAGGACGTCGCCGGTCGGTGAGTACTCTTTGACTTTGAATGCCAGCAAGTGCGGTACGAGGTAATTGCCGCTGGGCAGCTTGCGTGCCATCCGCGTCTGCATGTGTGCGTTGTCGGTCTCTGGCTTGAGCGGGAATTCGACCGCGATCTTGCCCTCGGCATCGACTTCGATCAGTCGCGGTTTTGGTCCCAGTTCGGTGATCAGCGTCTTGCCGTTATCGAGCCGTTCGACCGTGCCGATTTCTTTGGCTTCGGGCGACTTCGCGAATCGAAACACAACCTGCTTATCGCGCGTGAACTCTTTGACCTCGTCGCTCCAGGCGATGAGTATGTTTCCGTTCGGCAGCACGAATCCATCGCGAGCGGAAGCTTTGCCGGAGTCCCACACTTCACGGCCCTCCTCATCAATGATGCCTGTGAATGACGGACCGGCGATGAAGAAGGAATGTCTAATATCGTCGCCGAGGACAGTCCGTCCGACACACAGAAATGAGAAGAGCACGAGGACGAGTTGTTTGAGTTTCACAGCGATTCCTTTGGGTTGACACGCCTAGCGTTGTTCGCCGGTCGCCAAGATCTTTCGGCAACCTCTTGCGACCTACACTTCTTGATCGGGCGGTTTCTTTTTCGTGGACCGCTTACGAGGCGTCAGTTGTTGCCAGTTGTCGAGTTGCTTGCCGAAGTCATCGAAGGTCAGCGTTCGAGGCGGAACGTTGAATTCCGCTTCAGTCGGCGAGTTGGCGGACATCGGCATGTTCAGACGCAGCACTTCCTTTTCGAGGTTCTGCATCCAGGCCGGGAGTTCGATGCCCGAACCGATGCTGTCGGCGAGATAAGCGTCGATCTCGCGGCGGAGTTCCTCGAAGGACGCTGATTCCGCTCGCTGAGCCTTTGCGTCCTCGACCGCTTGCGGCAGCCAGGCCAACATGCGGTTGACGGACAGCGGCTTCGTGAAGTGCTCGTTCAACCGATCGCTGATCGCTGGCAGCCTCATACCGTATTTGCGTTCGATGGCATGCAGGCGGCGCAAGTGAGTCGTCGCATTTTCGCGGGCACGCTTCTCGAAACTTCGTTCCCAAGCGGTGACGGCCTCCGACAGATTCCACTGGCACAGAACCTGATGAGCGATATTCAGCGGCGTGAAGTTCCAAGCGTCTCGGTCGTAGTCAGCTTCCACACGCAGGAAGTCGAGCAGATAGTAAAACTTCTCGCCGTAATCCGATTGCGTGGTCGTCGTGTTGTATTCCAGAAAGCGGTCGAACTTATCCACGACCGTTGTGTAAATCAGTTCCAAGATGCTGCAGACTTGCTCGGTCTCGATGGCACTGCGGTCTAAGTCTTCGAGCAACGGCACCGGCCGTAGCGGATCGGCCGACTCGGCCAAGAAGTTCAAAAACCACGGGATGCCGTTGTGCAAGATCGCTCGGACGTTGCCCAGTGTCAGCATCTTGGCATGAAACAATTCGGCACCGTACTTGCCGATGAATTCTCGCACCTCATCCCAAATGGGTTCGCGCTTCATGCTTTCAACGGCCGAGAGCCGCATCGTTTGGCTGTGCGAAATCCACTCTTCGACGAACGGCTTCAACAGACTGTGCAATAATTCAACCAGTTTTTCCTGAGCGAACTTTCCGTCATTCCACTGAGCGGCGGAGCGGAGCAGCGCATCGACCGACGATCTCACTGCCGTACGAAACAGCCGGTCAAATTCGGTGACTGCCATCTCGCCCGGACGCGATGATTTCTCCATGCGATGCGCGGTGCGCAGCAGATGCCAAGTTTCCTTGAGCAGTCCCAGCCGGGGAAGCTGAGTCAGCAGAAAGCGGATGTCTGATTGCAGCAGCCGCACCGTGAGCACTTGCTTCGGATGTCCGCCGACATCCAGCGGCACGTACAGTAGCGGCTTGCGAGCGAGCATTGTCAGCAGGCTAGGCAACGTCGTTCGCACTTCGTTGACGTCGCCGCGCAGCACGCTGCGGTACAGCGCGGTCATGTGCAGCTCATCGGAGGCGACTTTCGATTTCTTACGGCTATCGCCCGCCGGTAAAAAGCAGTTCAGACCACGTTCGGCGATGCGGCAGGCGAGCTGTGCGGCGATCACCGTCTGCACCATGTACAGCTTCGTTTGCAATTGCATGTCGTATTCGACATTCGAGTCATGTTCGCCCGACGGTGTTGCGATCTCGAAATCCCACAGCGTTCCCATCAGCTTACGGAGTCCGACCTGCATCTCGTCGAGATGCTTCAGCCAACCCAAGATGATCGCCTGCGGGTCTTCGATCTCGGGCCGCCGCGCTTCCTTCGGAGACTTTTCCAAACCAGCCGGCGGATGCTGCATCAAGTGGGCCACGGCCATCTGCCACAACTGAGCCAGCGTGACCAAGAACTTCAGTTGCGGTTCGAGATACTTGCTGAGGTATTCCAGCCCGGTCGGGCCGGAGGAGCCTCCTTCGTCGAGCAATTCGCCGCTGACGCCGTCATCCGCGCTGTCCTTGAACGTGACTTCATCATACGCGCTGCGGAACAGATCGTCCTCATCGTCCTCGTCTTCGGCGTCGAGCAGCCCACCTCGCTCGTCGTCAAACGAGTCTTCGTCATCCTCGTGCCGTAATTCGCCGCCACGTTTCGGCTTTCCCTTTTTCCGAGGAGCCATGTCGGCCCAGTTGTCTAAATTGGGAACCGACCAAAACTCACCAGCGTTGACTTCCAAATAGGCGAAAAACCGCCGGATCAGCGGCCAGTGGTCCGGTAACGGCCCCTCGTCGGTGACGGCGGTGACTTGCATCATCCATTCGGTCAGCAGCATCGGCAGCGAATAGGCTCCCGATTCGATGCCGACTTCTTCGTTCTGGCTAAGCCACTGCATGAGCAGTGCCATCGCGGCCACGTAGTCGTGCTTCTCCAAGAGCGCCTTCACGACCAATGCGTATGACTTCGCGCTCGTGAACCGATCAATGTGCCGCCGCCAAAAGCTGACATCGCCCGCCGCCTCCCCCGCCGCCCGCCACTCGGCCAGAACGTCGGCCACGTGCGTCGCCGACTCCCAACTTTCACGCCCAGCGACGTGAGGCATGTCTTCCACCGTCACGCTGGCAAACTGATCCCAGTACTCCGCGAATGTGTGAAAGCATTCGCTCAACCGTCGTGTCAGTTCACGATCTCCCTGTGCGGCCGATTCGCTCAGTGCCCGCGAGTAGACCGAGAGGTATTGCTCGACGATCATCAGCAACTCTTCCAGCCGCTGATCGGGAATGCTGTCCTCACGCGACGAGAACAACGGGAACTGTCCCTGGAAGCCGAGAATATTCCACGGGTCAGGAAACGCACCGCACTCGATGCCCCGCTTGAAGTAGTCTTCGATTTCGGAAATCAATTGCACTGCCGGAATGAGCTGTGCCGAACTGAGGTGCCGATGTGCGGCGGTGATGCGCCAGTGAATCTCGCTGGCGAAGCGAGCGGCCACCGACGGGATGACCGCCGCCGTCGCACGCGCCGCCTGCGGTTGACCCAATTGCGCGTACAACTGCGCGAGGTGCCGGTACTGAATCTGCCGCGAGCCATAATTCGCCAGATACAAGTTCAGCGACTGCCGCACATGTCCGAATGGCTGCTGCGTTTTCTTGGCGGCGTCGGCCAGACGTGCCGCACGTTCACCGGTCGCGTCTTCCAGCAGGCGTTCGTAAAACGCATCGCGCTGCCGCGCGACCTTCGGTAACAGTGACGTCAGCGTCACCGACGAATCATGAGTATCCGGCCCAGAACCGCTGATCGCCGAGGCCATCAACATCGTTCCGCACAACACGGCCGCCGCGTCGAACAGCGATTCTTCCGGAGACTGCTCCGTCTGCTCGGCAATCCAGTTCAGCAGCGAATCGAGAATGATCTTCCGCAGCACGAACCGCCGGAAATAACCCCGGTTGTCGATGAAGTGCGGATCCCATTCGCCGAACATGTAGTTCGTGCGTTTGTAAACCGGATGATTGTGATCGTGAGCCCGCAGATCACAGGCGATCTCATCCATTTGGCCGGGATCGAAATAGGCGTTCTGCAACAAGTTCGCCGGGACGCCTTGAAATAGTTCGATCGTCCGCGCGAGCAACTCGGCGTACGGTCCTTTGCCCGGCCCGACTCCCTTGATGTAGATCGTCACCGGCCGAAACCGTTCGTGCGGATACGGCTCCATCTTGGCGTTGCTCTCCAGCACCGCAACCGGCCGAAAGCCCAGAAAATCATTCAGACCGTCGAGCGCTCCTTGGACAATTCGCTCGGTCTCTTCCCAGGGCGAGCCCTGAGCCAAGACCGCTTCAAACAGCCGAGCCAGAAACAAGGGCTGCTGAAAATCGGCATCACTCAGATGAAACAGCAAGTCCGCATGATGCCGCCGATACGCGGGCCAGAGTTCCTGGAACGTCAGGTTCAGCACCGCATGAGCTTGCGCGGAATCCCGAAACGCGGCTGCCGTCCCTTCCAGCTCTTGCAGCCGGGCCAGCAACTGAGCGTGCAATGTTTCCCAAGGTTTCTCCGCACCCCAATCCGGGTGACAGCGGTTGAGCCGATCCTGAAACTTCACGTCGGGCTTGCCACCGGAGAAATTCAGGTAGCCCAGAATTTCCTGCAACGCGGTGGCCTGCGAACCAACGGCAATGCTTGATGGATTCGTTGTGGCGGGAGCTTCAGATTGACCAAGCGCGGGCTCCGCTAATGGAGCGGCCTGCTGATCCTCCGAAGACATCTTTCCGGATCGTTGTCTGCCGGACATAAATGTGTTTCATTCCCAGCGTAGTTTTTGACTCGTGGCAGCGCTGCCACGCTTAGGAGAGTTAAGCATCCCAGCCGACGATTGGGAAGGATAACCTTCCCGAGTGCGTCTTCAAGACTACGAATTCGGGTTCATGTGAGTGAGCGGCAAGGCGTCAGCTCCCGGACGAATCGCGAGTGTGGTTCTGGCCCAACGGGCCAA
>JAYVSP010000764.1:0-4348 GCA_043775215.1 Planctomyces sp.
ATGGAGTTTCGCCCTTTCAGGGCTTCTTATTGTTGTTCTATTCGTCACCCAGGGCTTCGCCCTGGGCTATCGAGTTGCACCCCTTTGGGGCGAAAAACACGAATGCGCAACTTCAAAACTCATGCTTCGGGTTACTTTGGGGAGCCGCCAAACCCGGCTTGCGGCACAAGCCATTTCTCAAACAAAGACGATTTTTGCGTGACCAATCGGTCATTGTGCAACGTCGCGAATAATGCAGCCGCGCGCGGTTGCGATTCAATCAACTTCAATCCGCGTTCCGGGCCGAGGACTGTTACGGCGGTCGCGAGGGCATCGGCCGTGATGCCGTCCGGAGCGATCACTGTGACGCTGCATCGCTTGGTCAGGCCGAGGCCCGTTTTGGCGTCGACGATGTGCGAGTACCTCCGTCCGCCCAGTTCCACGAACTGAAACGCATCGCCGGACGTTGAGATCGAGCAATTCACCAGCCGCGTGAACAGTTTCGGTTCGGCATCTGGCTCGCGGAGAGAGGCGATCCCGATGCGCCAGCCGCATTCCTCCGGCGGCGGATCACTGACCACGATGTCGCCGCTGCCGTCGATCATCGCGCGAGTGATGCCGTGCTGCTTGAGCACTTTGATGGCTTCGTCGCAGGCGTAACCGACCGCGATGCCACCAAGGTCCAACTTCATTCCGCCTTTGAGTAACTCGACGGTGCCGCCGTCGTCGGATGGACTCTCTTGTCCGCCCGCTTGTCGGGCAGGAGTACACAACCGACAGAGCTTGATATTCCGAAAGCCGACCAGCGCGCGAGCCTCGTGCAACTGACGTGGGTCGGGAAGTTCCTTCTGCCGGCGGGCTCGGCGCCACAGTTTGACGAGTGGTCCCACCGAGACATCGAACGCACCATCCGACTGCTCCGATACCTCGACCGACTTGCTGAGAACCCGAAATAATTCCGGCGAGACTATGACCGGCTTGCCTGGACCGGAATCGCGGCACAGGTGCATTAGTTCGCTATTCGAGTCGTAGTCGCTCAACAGCGAATTCAGGAACTCGATGCGTGCCCACACGGCGGCGATGGCCTTGTTTGCGGCCTCTTCGTCGCAGGCATAGAATGCCGCCGCGAATGGGACTCCCATCTGCGTGCGGTGAAATTCGAATCGCCGTAGTGGGCTGTTGTCAGCGGCCTGCGGAGATGCGATCGAAGTCAGACTCAACAACGAAAAAAGAATCATGAGGCGAACGGTGGGCGTCAGCCCAATGGCACGTAATTTGAGCGGAATGGCGCTAGCCACCGGTGTTGTGGAGTCGATATTCGCCCAGTTTGCCGGAGGAAAACCGGCGGCTAGCGCCGTGCCGCTCATTCGCCCAATAACAATGTCAGTGCCAGTGGTCTGACGCGTTCCACTCGCCGAATCACACAACAATTTTGGAGATGTCCTCATGAGTATTGGCAGACTAAGCCGCTGGACTTGGCTCGTGCAAGCCGGGCATAGTGCGTTTGTGTGTGGATTGGCTGTCGCCGGCGCCCACCTCGGTTCGGTAGCGATGGCCGCGGACGCGAACTCCGCCGAAGCCAAATCCGAAAAAGACATGAAGGCGTACAAAGAGACGATTCCGGGCACCGAGGCTGCGTTTGAGATGCAGCCGATCCCCGGCGGCGAGTTCTTACTCGGCAGCCCGGACTCCGAAGCGGGACGTCAAAAGGACGAAGGCCCGCAGGTGAAGGTCAAAATCGAACCGTTCTGGATGGGCAAGCATGAGGTCACTTGGAATGAGTACGACATTTGGAGCTTCAATCTCGACATCCAGCGCCGCAAGACTTTGAACCTGACTCCCACCGCGCTTGATCCGAAGGCCGATGCCGTCACACGCCCGACCAAGCCATACACCGACATGACGTTCGGCATGGGACACGACGGCTATCCGGCCATCTGCATGACACAGCTCGCCGCGAAGACGTACTGCAAGTGGCTCAGCGAAAAGACGGGCCACTACTATCGCCTGCCGACCGAGGCCGAGTGGGAATACGCCGCTCGCGCCGGCACGACGACGCCGTATTCGTTCGGTGAAGATGCCAGCAAGATCGATGACTTCGCGTGGCACTTCAACAATGGCGACGAGAAGTATCATCTGGTCGGCAAGAAGAAGCCGAATCCGTGGGGCCTGCATGACATGCATGGCAACGTCTCGGAATGGTGCCTCGACCAGTACCAGGCGGATCGTTATGCCACGTTGAAGAACGAAGCGAATGTCGTCAGTCCGCTGGCCGTCGCGACGAAACTCTACCCGCACGTCGTCCGAGGCGGCTCCTGGGATGACGACCCGGAAGGTTGCCGCAGCGCGGCGCGGTACTTCTCGAAGCCCGATTGGAAAATCCAAGACCCGCAAATCCCCAAAAGCATTTGGTACTTCACCGACGCCTTGCATGTCGGCTTCCGAGTCATCCGGCCGCTCCGCGTCCCCTCCGAAGAAGAACGCAAGAAGCTGAACCTCGATCCCGAAGAAGTCATCAAGGACCGAGATTAGTTAACTCGTGGGGCAGGTTTTCAACCTGCCCGTGAATTGTCAGGGTTGTTGACAAAACGGCGTTCACTCAAACATGAAATCACCAACTGTCAGGCAGGTTGAAAACCTGCCCCACTAATCCCGGAGCTCCAATGATCGCGTCTTTTTCGTTTCGTGCAGTGACTCTGCTGGCACTCACGTTGTCTCTGACAACCGTCTCACTGGCTCAAGACCCGCCGCAGCCGATGCCCGATACGCCGCTGGCGGTCAAGGCGGTCCGAGCGTTTCCGGAACTCAAGTTTCGCCGGCCGGTGTTGCTGACGAATGCAGGGGACGGCTCGAACCGGATGTTCGTCTGCTCGCAGCCGGGGAAGATCTTCGTCTTCCCCAACAAGCCGGACGTCGAGGAAGCCGACACATTTTTGGAGTGGGAAAAGAAGACGGTCTATAAGGACGAGGAATTTGAAGAGGGCATCCTTGGACTCGCGTTCCATCCGAAGTTCAAAACGAACGGCGAGTTCTTCATGTATTACACCGAGGTGCCACACATCTCGGTGATCTCGCGGTTCAAGGTCTCGAAGGACGATCCGAATAAGGCCGATCCGGCGTCGGAAGAACAAATCCTCCGCATCCCGCAGCCATTCTGGAATCACAATGGCGGCACGATCGCGTTCGGCTCGGACGGATATCTCTACATCGGCCTGGGTGACGGCGGCAGCGCGAACGACCCGTTTAAGAACGGACAGAACCTCAAGACGGTGCTCGGCAAGATTCTGCGGATCGACGTCGATCACAAAGAGGCCGGCAAGAATTATGCGATCCCGAAGGACAACCCGTTCGCAGGCAATGCCGACGCCGCGCCGGAAACGTTTGCTCTCGGGATCCGTAACACGTGGCGCATGAGTTTCGACCGCAAGACCGGAACGCTCTGGCAAGCCGACGTCGGACAAGACCTGTGGGAAGAGATCAACATCATCACCAAGGGAGGCAACTATGGCTGGAACCTGCGAGAAGGGCAGCACAAATTCAAAGACGGCTCCGATGAGCGGCCCGATCTGATCGAGCCGGTTTGGGAATACCACCACAGCATCGGCAAGTCGATCACCGGCGGAGTCGTCTACCGCGGCAAGAAGGTTCCGGAATTAGAGGGCTGCTACCTCTACGGCGATTTCGTCAGCGGCAAGCTGTGGGGACTGAAGTACGACGACAAAGCCAAGAAAGTCGCGGCCAACTACATTCTGCAAGGGGACAACCTGCCGGTGATGACCTACGGCGAAGACGAACAAGGCGAGGTGTATTTCACCACGCCGTTCGGCCAGATCTTCACGTTCGCAAAGAGCGAGTGAGATGGTTGCTTGGTGCCATTATTGCGGCACATCGCTTCTCAAGTTTGGAGGCCATTTCCATGAAGACAAATTGTCGCCGGAAATTATTGCGTCTGGGCTCAGTTGCCACAGTGCTAATGCTCGTTACGTCAAACGGTGCTATTGGCGACGACAAATCGATTTTCCCACCATCTCAAGCAAACGTAGTCGTTTCAAAACTCTCGACAAAAGTGTTTCGATTGAGCCGCCGAGAACCGAATGAAGTCCAAGAAGTATTGAAGAGTCTGCAGTTGCCGTATTCTGGACCGCTGAACCCCACCAAGCGACCTGGGCCTGCTGCGCCGTTCGGCGGACCTGCTGCGTCTAGTGCGTCTTCAAGACTACGAATTCGGGTTGATGTGAGTGTGCGGCAAGGCTGACGCCAGCGTCAGCCAGCGTCAGCCCCCGGACGAATCGCGAGTGTGGTTCTGGCCCAACGGGCCAAGACTCGGCAGCCCAGGGCAACGCCCTGGGTTTGATGGCGTCGAAAACGG
>JAYVSP010000765.1:0-4269 GCA_043775215.1 Planctomyces sp.
GTGTCATCTTCCGTCGCGTAACTGAC
Organism: Planctomyces sp.; assembly: GCA_043775215.1. Taxonomy (GTDB): domain Bacteria; phylum Planctomycetota; class Planctomycetia; order Planctomycetales; family Planctomycetaceae; genus SXKJ01. Next base: position 27 of record JAYVSP010000765.1, read on the forward strand.
CGTCACCGGCAGGCCGCTGATTGCTGAAAGACGCACAGTGAAAATTGCCTTCACCGCGCTTCCAGTTCCTTCCGTCACCGTCTTGTTGTCGATCGTCAGAGTCGGCGTCGCATCATCGTCGGTGATGATGCACTGGCCCTGACCGTCGGAAATTATCGCGTTGGACGGACCGGTCAGGTTCATGAAGAAGGCTTCGTCCAGTTCATCGCGCGTATCCCCGAGAATCGAAATGGTAAGGGTCTTGCTGATCTGGCCGGGGGAGAACAACAGCGTTCCGCGTTTGGCGAGGTAATCGCTGGCGAGCGCCGTCCCGTTGGCCGTCGCGTAATTCACCTTCACCGGCAGGATACTTGGTTTCGCGAGACTGACGATGAACACTGCCGTGGTCACGCCCCCCGTCTGTTCCGCCACAATCACGTCGCTGACTGACAGCATAGACTTATCATCGTCCAGAATCGTGCCCACACCCTGACTTGCAGCAAGCACGGCATTGGTTGGCGCGGTCAAGTTGACGAAGAATGTTTCGCTGAATTCAATGAGCGAATCCCCGTTGACCGGCACAGTGATGGTCTGACTGGTCTGGCCAGCGGCGAAGGACAGCGTGCCGGAAATCGCCGAATAATCGCTGCCAACCGTCGCCGTGCCGTCGGCAGTGGCATAGTCCACCGTGACAGTATTGGCGATGGCGTTCTGCAAACTGACCGTAAACGTAAACGCTGTGACGCCGCTATCGCCCTCAACAAACGTGACGTTGTCAATCGAAAGAAGACCGTCGTCATTCTGGATGGTTCCCACCCCCTGATCGTCCTTGATGTTCGCAGCCGAGGCGTTACTCAGGTTGATGAAGAAAGTCTCGTCGGACTCGCTGGACGAATCGCCGCTGACCGTCACGGTGATTGTCTTGCTCGTTTCACCGGGGGCAAAGGATAACGTTCCGGAGGCCGCCGCCGCATAGTCGCTACCAGTAGTAGCGCTGCCATCGACGATATTGTACTGCACCGTGGCGGTCTGGCTGGTTGCGGCCGAGAGTGTGACCGTAAATGTCCAGTCGGTGGTGCCAGCGTCGCCCTCGGCCTGAGTCACATCGTTGATCGACAACTCGTTGAAAAACTGCTGGCTGGCATTGGGCAACGTCCACGCCCCACGTCCGAACGTTCCAGCGACTAACAGGTCTTGGGAAGGGACGTATTCCATGTCGAACACCAGCACGTCGGGCAATCCGGCCGAAAGCTCCTTCCAAACCGTCGGCGCGGACATCAGCGCGAAAAAGACACCCGAGCGTGTGCCGATCGTGATCGCATCGACGATATTTCCCGGCACATACTCGATGGTTCGGAAGTCGGTGGAACTCACGCTGGTGAGATTGCCGGTAATATCGGACCAGGTGGTGCCGCCGTTGGTCGACATGAACACCTGGTTGTTGTCGGTCGCGAAGACGGTGTCGTAGTTGTTGGGGTTGATCGCCACGTCGCTGACCTGGCCTGCGCCGGATGGCAGAGCAGTGGTGGCCGTGACGGCCCCGCCTGAGCTCGTTCGCCTGTACACTGTGCTGCTGGCGCCGACATAGATCAGGTCGGGGTTGGGGGTGCCGCTCAACGAACCGCCATAGACCATCGCATTCTGCAAAAATCCCGGTTGGCCGGGACCCCCGATATTCGTGTTCGTCGAACCTTGGTCCGTGGACTCGAAGAGGGCGCTTGTCCCACCGATCAGGATCCGCTGCGGATTGATCGAATTCAACTCGATCGGCGTGGTAAAGTTCGGCGAGGTGATGCTGGCCAAGCTGGTGCTTGAGACAAAGTTATTGTTGATGTCGTAGACGACACGTCGAAACCCTCCGAGGTTTTGGCTACTCAAGTAGACGATCGAACGATTGATCCCGGCGAGGGTGACACTATCGACAGCCACATCCCCGCCATCCCCGCCATTGATGAGGCTCCACTGCGGGTTGCCAGAAGTAGATTGCTGATGGGTGCCGTTGTCCTGTGTCCCGGCCATGAGCGTGTTGTTGAGGGAGTTGTAAGCAACGTTGTGGGCTTCGATGGCTTGGACGTTGCCAGCGGCAGCGACCCAAGATCCAGTGGCAGAAGGATTCGTGTGCCGGTACATGCCGCCGTCATCGGATTCCAATAACGTGCCGTCTGCCCGAAACGCCATGTCTCGGGTGTCGGCGTGCGGGGCCGTACCCGTCGCGCCCGAGTTGACGAGGATCGCCCACTGACTGCCGGGAGCGGCGGTCGCGTCGCCCCGGTAACTCAGGCCGGTGAATGGCGAATTGGTGATCCGGTCGCCACCCACATAGACCAAATTCGCGTTGGTCGGGTCGGCGGCTAGTGAAGTATTGGGGTTCTGCTGTCCGCCATTATGGACGACGACATCATCCAGTTGCGTCCAAGCACCGCCCTGGTCGGTGGACCGCCAGACTTTCGTCGCCGCTCCTGCGCCGCCCGCGCCGACGGCCACGTACACGGCACCGGCGCTGGCATTCACCGCGAGGCGCACGCGAGATGCCCCCGAGACACCCGTGACGATGTCGGTAACATCGGTCCATGTCGCGCCAGCGTCGTCAGTTCGGAAGAGCTTCCCTCCGCCCCCGGTCATCGAGACGTAGAATCGGTTCGCATCGGAGGGGTCGGCGGCCAAATCCTGTGTGCCGCCGGTCCCCAGACCGTTGAGGCCGTTGATGTTCAACCAGCTCGCTCCGCCGTCGGTGCTCCGGTAGACGCCGCCGCCGGTCGAGGTGACCAGCCAAGTGTTGCCCCGCGCGGCCACCGCCGAAATTTTCTGGTTGCTGAGCACCGCGGGCGCGAACACCGTCCAAGATGTCCCGCCATTCGTCGTGTAGTACAACAGTCCCTGATCGTCACCGATTGATGCGTAGTTGCTCCATCGGCCGGTCCCGGCGAGCAGCGTGTTAAACGTCGGATCTGTCAAGTCGAACTCGATGGCCCCGATCGACTGCGACTGAAGTGCGTCGGTCAGCGGCGTCCAAGTGTTAGATGTGGTCGCGTTGGTCGTCTTCCAGACACCGCCGTTGACCGTCCCGACGAATACTATGTCCGGGTTAGTCGGGTGCGCGGCAATCGACTGGATGGCCCCGTTGACTGGGTTATTCGCGGGAATCGTGACTTGGGCATTGATCGTCGGTCCCGGCCCCTGTGCGAGCCAACTCAGCAGCGCCCGATCCTCCAATACTTCAATCTGCGATGATTGAACTTGCCTTCTGGAACAGAGCTTACCGGTGCGAATCCGTCGCGTCCCATGTCCCCTCTGGACTCGCCACGTCGACAATTGTTTGAGACGCGGCAGCCAATGAACTATCAGCATCATGTGTCCTGTTCTTCAGAAGTCAGTTGCCAGGTGAAAGCTGCAGTCAGCCGATTTCGTCACTTTGAAACCGACCGCCATCGGCTGACCCACTCACGGCTGGACCACCGATTGACCGCCAATGCGCGGATGGTTCTGTTTCGCATGTCACGAAGCTGATGAAAGGGAACTCAGATTGGGCAAAACTTATTAGCATCGGAATTTCCGATTTGCAACAACTTTCCATGATTTGTCACACTGCCCAGAAGAGCAGTACAACCAATCTGAGTGTTTTGCTGTCAAGATGGCTGTCGAAGGCACGCACCTCAAACAAGCCGTTGAGCCATGGGATGCATCTCCGCTTGGCGCAGCTTCGTCTCAGTCGTTGTCCAGAATCGTTCCGATCCCCAGCGAGTTGGCAAACAGGGCGTAGAGCGCGTTGCTGAGATTGAGCGAGAACGTCTTGCTCAGTTCTGCGACGGTATCTCCCTGGATCGGCACAACGATCGTCTTGATGGTTTCACCGGGATTGAACGTGAGCAATCCAAGGGTGCTGGTGTAGTCGCTACCAGCGATGGCCGAGCCATTGACGGTGGCATAGTTCACGGTCACCGGAAAACCGCTGGCCGCTGAGAGCTTGACCGTGAAGACCAGATCGACCGTGCCGCTGTTCCCTTCGGTCATGGTGACGTTGCCGATTGACAGCTTGGGAGTCGCATCGTTGTCGGTGATCGTCCCCAGCGCCCGGTTATTGCCGAGCGTCGCATAGTTGGGACTGCTCAGATTGACGAAAAATGTTTCGTTCGGTTCATCCAGCGCATCGCCAGTGATCGGCACACTGATGGTCTTGCTGATTTGGCCCGGTAAGAATGTCAGTGAATTGTTCGCAGACGTGTAGTCCGCAGCGGTGGCGGTGTCATCTTCCGTCGCGTAGCTG
>JAYVSP010000766.1:0-5731 GCA_043775215.1 Planctomyces sp.
ACCCTACGGCCTACTACGGATGCGCGATGGCGTTTCTCCATTCATTGAGCAATTCCAACGCGGACTTGCGAATGGAATTCTGCGGATCAAGTTGTAGCACATCATCCCAAAACTTCAGCCCGAAGCGAACGAAGTTGGCTCTGATATTCCCCGGATTCGGACTCCCATTGTTGAGCTTTCGTCCTTGAACGAACTCGGCTTCCAGAATCAGCTTGATGTCCATTCGCCGCGAAGCATGATCGCTTCGATCGAGCCGGGAAACGTCACTCCTTCAAACGGCGACCAGCCACACTTGGTCAACAACCCTTCGCGCTGCACGATCTGCGGACGCGCGAGATTCAGCACCGTGAGCGATGCCGTGTAGCCCGGTTCAATCCGTCCGAATCGGAGCGGGGCACAATAAGAGTTCACAAATTCGCCTGGTTTCTCAGCGCAGAAGCTTGCGGCCAGTTCCGGCGTGAAGCCCTGCTTCACGATCAACCAGGTCACGAATGCGCCGTACGTATCGAGGTGCGGCTGCCCCGAAATGCCGCGTGCCTTTTCTTCCAGCGTGTGTGGTGCATGATCGGTCGCCAGATAGTCCAGCGTCCCTTCGCGCAGTGCGGCTAACATTGCCAAGCGATCGTGCGCCGCTCGTAGCGGCGGGTTCATTTGCATCAGCCCTCGATTTGATTCGGTGATGTCGGATTCGTCGAAATACAGATGATGCGGCGTCACCTCGGCCGTCACACGCAGACCCCGCGCCTTCGCCTCGCGAATCAGCGGGATACCCGCTTCGACCGAATAATGACACAGTTTTCCCGTCAGGTCGTACTTCTCAATCATCTGCAACGCGAATGAGGTTGCCGACACTTCGCATTCCGGCGGCCGGCGTTGTTCGTGAGTCTGCTCTGTTCGGTGCTGATCCAGCAATTCCGGGTCTTCGCAGTGAAAGCTAACCGCTTGCCCGCGATACGCGGCCAATGTTTCGTCGAGATTTTGCAACGTCTTGAAGTACAGTTCGCCGACGCTCGGCCCCATATAGACCTTGTACGGCACTGATGTCGTCAACGGCCGCGTTCCCGGCCCGATACCCGCATATAAGGTGACGTGAATCGGCACGCGCCGGCTTTCAACCAGCCGCTCTTTAGCCGCGTAAGACGCATCGTCGATCGGCGGCACGTGATTGTTGGGCATGTCCGCGACATGCACGACCCCACCGTTGACCGCCGCTCGCGCGGCCGTCGAAAAGTCTTCCTTGTAACATTCGCGCCCGCTGACATCGTCGCGCGCATGAATGTGGATGTCACCGAACCCGGCAAAGATCAGGCATTCCCCACCGAATCGCCGATCCGCATTACCCAAATGCGGACCAACCTCGACAATGTATTCACCTTCGATCCGCACTTGGCCTGAAACAATTCTCTCCGAACTGACCAGACGACCTTCAATAAGCATGGCAAGACCCTGATGAGACACGAAACAGGCTGCGCCTCAGACCAAGCGCACGCTCGACAGCGGTCGGGTCTTCATTTTTCAAAAACCCAGGCGTAAGGGTGACGTCCTTCGTTCTCAAATCGCAACGTTTCTAAAGACTGAGCTACCTGCGGCTCACACAAACACTCGACCCCTCGCCAATGACTAGCGAGGCTTTGCCACAGACCGTAGCCACGCTCGCCAGAGCGTGGGTGAACTCGCGCAACGCCCACACTCTGGCGAGCGTGGCTACAAAACTTGACACACCTGCAACAAACTCATGGCATCAAGGGATCCAATTATCGCCACAGCCAGCGGAGCGAATCGGGCAGGATAGCTCCGCCGTGTTTGCCGTTGTGGCCGCCATCTCCGAACTCGAACTTGTAGTCGTAGGCTTTGAACTTGAACGCCGCGGCCATCTCTTGATTGGCGAGCGGCCAGTTGCCGTGCAGATTGTCGAGGTCACCCGAACCGTCTTGCAGGAAGACTCGCAGCGGTTTGTTTTCCGTTTTCCGAATTACCGCCGGGTAGACGTGCCCGGCGCGGATGTTCGTGAAGCTGCCGACGTGACTGAGCACTCGGCGAAACTGATCCGGTCGCTCCCAGGCAACCGTGAACGCGCAGATGCCGCCGGAGCTGATGCCGCCGATCGCACGTTGATTCGGATCGTCGCTCAATTTCAATGAATGCTCTTTAACGGCGAACGGCAAAAATTCGTCGAGCAGGAAGCGCGCGTACTGATCTCCCAGCGAGTCATACTCAAAGCTGCGGTTGCTGCGCGGCTTCTCTCCCTCTTTCTCCGGAGGGATGTTGCCCGGATTGATGAATAGGCCGATCGTCACCGGCATTTCTTTCTTGTGAATCAAATTGTCGAACACGATCGGTACGCGGAACTGGCCCGTCGGATTGGCGTATGAGCCGCCGTCTTGAAAGACCATCAACGCGGCCGGAGCCGAACCGTCGTACTGTGCCGGGATGTAGACCGAATAGTCTCGCACCGCACCGGGAAAGACTTTCTCGCTCGTGTGTTTGCCGGGAATGATCTTGCCTTTCGGCACTCCCTCTTGCGGCTGCGAATCGGGGCCAAGCTGATAATCGTCCGCCGCGTGAAGTGGACTGAGCAGGAACGTCAGCAGTCCGAAGAGAGTGGCAAAGCTGAGTCGTTGCATAAGAGGGCTCCTGAGATCGCGGTAATTCGGGAAGTCTCATTCGAGAAGGTCATTAGCGATTGATGATTAACGATTGTTGATTGTTGAGGTGAAAAACAATCGGAACTTGAGCCACTTCAACAATCGTTAATCATCAATCATACAAACCTCACGATACAGCTTGGCATGCGCGGCGACCATCGACTCGATACCGAACTCGCGGCGCATGCGTTCGCGGCCGGCGTCTCCCATTCGGCGAGCTAACTCCGGATCGGCGAGCAAGCGATCCGTAAACTGCTGAAACGCGATGCGGTCTCCGACGCGAACCAAAAAGCCAGTCTCACCGTCGACGACCAGTTCACGGTTCGCGGGGATGTCGGTCGCGATGACCGGCACTCCGGCGGCCATCGCCTCCATCAGGCTGTTGGATTGACCCTCGAAGTCGCTTGCCAGCCAGAAGACGTCCATCAACGGGAGCAGCTTCGCGGCGTCGGCGCGATGGCCGGTAAACCGTGTGTGGTGGTCGATGTTGATGTCGCGAGCAAACTTCATCAGCTTGTCTCGCTCCGGCCCCTCGCCCACTAAAAGCAAATATGCATCGGGACGCAAGATGGCGACCAGTGCCATCGCATAGACCAGATCGTCGACTCGCTTCTGCCGAGCCATCCGGCCAATGAAGCCAATCACCGGCGCGTCCGGTGGAATTTCCAACTCGTTCAATAGGTTTGAAAAAGGGGAAAAAGGGGAAGGGTCTATTTTCTCGTTGGCAGATTTGGAAGCATTCGCGACTCCGGGCGAGAAAATGGCGGGCGAGAAAATGGACCTGTCCCCTTTTTCAATCGCGATGCCATTATGGATCACACGGACTCGGTCAGCGGGATAGCCGATCGAGCGATAGAACTCGGCAACCGCTTGCGAGTTCCCGATCAGTCGATCTGTTCGAGCGATCAACTTTCGGTCGAGCCACAGTTGCCAACCGGACTTCCAAACATCGACGCACCGCTCCGACACCAGCATTTTGGGCCGCGGCTGCCTGTGCCGACCGACGACCAACCGGCCATACGCATTCGCCGCGAACAGCCAAGTGTGCAGGATGTCGGGAGACTCGGCCACAATCAGTCGCCGCAGTCGCCACAGCGCGAACGGGTCAAACTTCCATCTCTTGCCGAGCACTGTCAGCCGGACACCGTGCTGAGCCAACTCGTCGGCGAACGGCCCGCCGCGCGTCAACGCGACAACATGGACATCGAACTCCTCGCGCGGCAGTCGGCAGGCCAGCAACGTCAATTGTTTCTCGGCCCCAGACTGGTCGAGCGTCGGGACGAGCAGCATAATTTTCAGACGTCGTGAACTGGGCAGCGGACCAGACATGCGGAGCAACCAACGATAAGTGACAAGTCGGGGACGGAGCATTACAAGCGCGGTCAATCGTGTCCACGTGATGACCTCGTGGAGTACTCCGGCTTGACGGAGCTTTGGAATTGCCGCATCGCACTGCCGCCAATACTTTGCGCCAGCATATTCGCGGCCATGGTAGTGAATCCGAGAAAGGCTCCGGCGTCGGGCGTGCCTTCGCGAAAGCAGTCGAAGGAACGGCGAATGTCCTCGGCGAAACGGCCGCTCTGAATGCGCTCAAAGAGGGCGAAGAGCACGGCATCAAGGACTATAGAGGCGGCCATTAACGATGGCTCGCTTTCTTCCGACTGCCGGATGTTGATCGAAACGGAATTGCTGCCACAGACACGAGCTCACGTCGCAACATTAGACCGCGTGATGACCCGACTTCTGTCTGGCCAAACCAGAAGTTCTGGACCACAATGTGTCTGATGAGTGGTTGAGTCATTTCTAGAAGTCTTCGAGGGTGCGTCATGTCAACACAACGAGCAATTGTAATTGGGGCTTCTGCCGGCGGTGTGCCAACTCTGCAAGAAGTGGTTTCGAAGCTTCCAGCGGACTTGCCAGCGCCAGTGTTTGTTGTGCTCCACATACCGCCTGCCGTCGCAAGTTCAATTCCTATAATTCTGAGCCACGCAGGCAGGCTGCCCGCCATTCATCCGGACGATGGTGCTAAGATCAAGGCTGGTTTCATCTATGTTGCACCACCAGACCATCACCTACTGATTGAGCATGGCTCGATAGCGGTCAAAAAAGGCCCCAAAGAAAACCGCTTTCGCCCCTCGATCGACGCACTGTTTCGCTCGGCGGCCTATGTTTATGGCCCCAGTGCCATCGGGGTCATCTTGTCGGGAATGCTTGACGATGGCACATCGGGGCTTTGGAGCATTAAGCGAGCGGGGGGAACCGCTGTCATTCAGCAGCCCGAGCAGGCGCAATGCGATGTGATGCCGCGCAGTGCTCTGGCATACGTCGAGCCCGATTATTTGGTGCCTTCGACGGAGATGGGTGCGCTGTTGGGACGCCTCGTTCAACAGCCCGTCGTGTCTAGAACCGAGCTGGAACCCAACCTCAAATTGCGCATGGCCAAAGAAGTGCAGATTGCTAGGGAAGATGGCGCTTTCCAAAAAGGCATCATGGAGTTGGGCACGCTAACACCATTCACCTGCCCTGAGTGCCACGGCGTCCTGGTGAAAATCGCTGAAGGCAATATATCGCGGTTTCGCTGTCACACCGGTCATGCTTTTACCGATAGCGCACTGCTCGAAGGGGTGATGGAATCGACCGGCGAGAAGTTGTGGCAGGTCATGCGCAGTCTCGAAGAAGCCGTCATGCTTCTGGACCACATGGGGCAACAATTGCAAGAGGCCGGCGATACAGTCAGGGCCGCGCCGTTCTTTGCGAAGGCGCGCGAGCTTGAGAATCGATCCACCACATTCCGTCACTCAGTGCTCACCCACGAAAGTCTGAGCGGCGATAATCTCGGCCTGTCGCTCGAAGTTCACCGCTAAAATGGGACGGCCGCAGCAGCTTAGGACCGGTGCAGAAATAACTGTCAGATGTCGCTGAACTCGCCAGAGTTCAGATCCGAAGTCTGGCGACTTCGGCCACGCCTTTATTGATGCGCCGATCCTAATCCGAAGCGTGAGTTTTGAAGTTGCGCAGTCTTGTTTTTCGCCCCAAAGGGGTGCAACTCGATAGCCCAGGGCGAAGCCCTGGGTGACGAATAGAAC
>JAYVSP010000767.1:0-6347 GCA_043775215.1 Planctomyces sp.
CAAATCTGATGGTCGCCGATTTGGCGAAATCATCAAAGTCCTATGTTTCTGGGGATATGAACCTTGAAAAGGGGGTGCGGAACGTGAGGACTTCGGCTATGACAGTTATTGATGCGCCGGTCCTAAGCCGTCCAATGGGCATGACTCACGCCTCACAAAACTGCTAACCTGATGACATGGCGTGTCTGCGTCTTGGACTTTGTGACGTAGACTGTTGGCTGGCGGTGGAACTTACTCTTCAGGCGACCCTTCGTGACGACACTCGCAACGTCTTCCGAGTTTTTCGATCATCTCCAGCGAAGCAAACTGCTCACCGATGAGCAATTTGATGCCGCGCTGGTGCTGCTTGGGGAGTTGATTGATCAAGACGCTCCCGCCATCGCGAAGGCACTGGTGAAGGCCGGGATACTCACGCGGTTGCACGCTCAGCGATTGCTGGAGGGGCGGACTCGCGGGTACTTCATCGGCGACTATCGCATTGAGGACATTCTGGGTTCCGGCGGCATGGGTTGGGTTTACATCGCGCGCGATCTGCGAACCGACGAAGAAGTCGCGCTCAAAATGCTCTGCGGGAAGAACGAAGAAGACGCCGGTCTCCTCACACGGTTTCGGCTGGAGGCTGAAGCCGGGCTGCGACTGAATCATGAGGCCATCGTCCGGACGCGCGAAATCGGCAAGTCGTCTGGCTTGTACGGCGATATCCATTACGTGGTGATGGACCTCGTTCGCGGAGTGGGGATTGATGAGTTCGTGGCGATGGCCGGTCCGATCGCCTGGCCGCTGACCTGTCACATCGTGCGGCATGTCGCTGCGGGATTGCATCACGCACATCGGCAGGGATTGGTTCATCGCGACATCAAGCCGGGGAATGTGCTGGTCGATCAACTCAGCAACGCCTATGTTTTGGACTTCGGATTGTCAGTCGCATCGCGGTCGGAGTTCGCGGACGAATTCTCCTTGTCCATGATTTTTGGACAGGACTGCTTAGGGACCGCCGACTACATCTCTCCCGAACAAGCACGCGACAGCTTCCACGTCGACGGCCGAGCGGACATCTACAGTCTGGGAGCCATGATGTACTTCATGCTGTCCGGAAAGGTGCTGTTCCCCGGCCGGAAGACTCGGTCGCAGAAGATCGAAGCTCATTGGAACGATGAGCCACAGCCGATCCGCGAAGTTGTGCCGACCGTTGGAGAAGAGATCGCTCAGATCCTGCATCGCATGTTGGCGAAGGACCGCGATCAGCGATTTGCCACGGCCCGCGACGTCGCCACCGCTCTGGAACCGTTCGCTCGCCCCAAGCGAGTGGATTTTAACTTTCAACACATTCTCGATCGCCGGCATGCGATCGCTCGTCTCCGCGAGAAGTCTCTCGACGACCGCGCCAAACGCTTGTCCCAAGCGAGCAGTTTGTCGGTCTGCTCGGTCGACTCAAGGACGGCGATTCCGACTTCCACACAGTCGGAGACATCTATCCACAAAGACACATATTTGTCGCAAGAACCGCCCCAAAAGTAGAGGCCGTTGCAAGCATCAACCAGATCATCAACCAGATCATCGACCACTTGGTCCACAACGGTACGATGACCCCCGCCGATCTCATCAAGTCCCCGTTCACCGACATGCACGATCAAGGACTGCTGGGCGTCCTGCCACAGATCGCTCAAGCCGTTGTTCAGGCCATTCGGCAAATCAACGACAATGCGTTCGTCGCATAAAAACCCGTTGCGGAAGAACCCGAGGAGTGTCCTTACTTCGGCGACTCCTTCCGAAAGATCCTATCTCGCTCGTCGGCGGAAATCAGTGGCGCTTGCAACCGTCGCGGCGGACCGATGTCCTTGAAGAGGAGGTCGCCGTGGCCCAACAGCTTTTCGGCTCCCGCTTCGTTGAGCAGCATTTGCGATTCGAGTGACTTCTGCATTCTCAAACCAACGCGCGCGGGAATGTTTGAATCGAGGGATCCTTTGATGATCTGGCGGCTGGGCTGCTGCGTGGCCAGCACGAGATGGATGCCGGCCGCCCGCGCCTTGGCTCCCAGCCGCGAGACCTGTTCCTCAATGAGTCCACGCTCGGCGCGGCTGCGGCTGATGAGGTCGTAGTATTCGTCGCAGACGCAGACGATTCGCGGCAACGGCCACTGCGACCGAGCCGCCAGTTCCGCATGTGAGTCGGCCCCGTCGAGCATCCGGTAGCGGCGATCCATTTCATTCGCCAGTTCGCGCAGCACGTCGCTCGCGGTCTGTTCATCCGGGAACACGATCGGCCGCCACAAATAGGGAGACTCGCGGAGCGCGTGAAAAGCGTTGCGCTTCGGGTCGATCAGCAGCAGTCTTAGCGTGTCAGATGTGTTGGTGAGGATGAGTCCGGCGACGGCCAGCCGCAACCATTCACTTTTACCGCTCCCCGTCGTGCCCGCCACCAGCAGATGAGCATGTTCGGTTTTCGCGAAGTCGGCGAAGTGCAGATGGCCGTTCAGATCGACTCCGATGGGAACGCGCGAGTTGCCGCGCATCCGGATCGGGGGTCGGCAATTGGTGATGAGTCTCCCGAAACCTCGTTGCCTATGGGGTCGCTTGCCCTGTCTTGTCATTGACTCGAATGCGGGTGAGATGTTCTGGGGCTAGATGATCAAAGTCACCATCCAACGTGAGCAAAATTGTTCCCGACACTTTGGCAGTGGCAGCGATCCAGAGGTCATTCTTACCCATTGATCGGCCGGCTCGATTGCTGATGTCGTCGAGCTCGCCATAGGTTTCGAGAATGTCAGGATGGTTGATGTCGATCCACACGAGTTGGCTGAGCAACGCTTTCAGTTGGTCGATCTTTTTCTGGCCCCAACTCCATTTCCGAGCCAACGAGTACGCCTCGCCCACCGTTACGACACAGATCAAACATCGGCTCAATGATCCGGATAGCGCAAAGTTTGTATCAATCGCTTTTCCGAGCGCGTTGCCACGAATCAAATGGACCAGGATGTTCGTGTCGAGGATATACCCGCTGGAGGAAGCCATTAGCTCAACTCCTTCAGCGCGCGAGCGATCTCGTCGTCCGATTCGTCTCCGGGCCATTTGCCCATGATCGCGGCCAGCCCTTTCTTGTGCTGCTGCGAACGAATCGTCTCACGCAAGTCGAAATGCGTGCCACGGGGCTGAGGAATGGTTGAGAAGAATTGTCCTGTTTCCTCGGTCAGCGTGAGTTCATCGGCATCGACTCTCAGGAGCTTGCCGGAAGGACGATAGACCGCAGTTCCCAAAACCAAAACTCGCTGCCGCCACAACTCGTGAATCGAATCGAGTTGCTCGTCGGAGAACACTCCGAAGACTTTCTCGCCGGTGTCGAGCAACATTGAGAACCGCTGCGTGCTGGCCTCGATCCCATCCAGTTGACCCACCAGACGAACGCGCTGGGACGCGGGCGTCTTGCCGAGCAACGATTTCGCCGCCTCAATGATGCTCGGCGACAGGGAAGCCGGTTTTCGTTTGGAATGGCGACGGCCGATGAATCTCACGTCACGAAAGGGACTTTTCTTGAAGACCTTTTCGAAGCGAGTCAAACGAGTCAGAAGTGGTGAGTCGAAGTGTGCGCTGTCGGCGTTTCGAGATTGGACATCACACAGCACGTCACCGAGCAAATCAAAGCCCGTGTCCTTCTCGGATGGCCGTGTCGAGAACTCCTCGAACAGTTCTTTTTGCTCATAAATTTCGCCCGCGGAATCTCCCAGCGTCGGCGCTTCAAACAACAATTCGGTTTGACCTTCACCTTGATGCCCGATGTACCGAATGTCGGCGGCCCGATTCAGCCACTCCGGAGCGCGTCCCCGGGTGGTACTGCGATTCCGCAATGACATCGAGATGCACTGCTGCACCATCACCGGCAGTTCGGCCATCAGGTAACCGACATGACGCGGGGGAAGCCGCATGCCGAAGTGTTCGTCGCTGCTCAGGACGAGTTTATGCATAACAGTGTTCATGGCAATCATCCTCCAGCAATGACAGAGCGCGACGCGTTATGTCCGCATGCGAACTGCGTGAATCACGTGACACTTACCAGTGATTCTTCTTCCGTCGGCAACCATGCGCCCTGGAGTCGAGTAGATCCGCCAATACACTTAAAAAGCAGGTCGCCGTTGCCCAATAATCTTTCGGCACCGCCCTCACTGAGAGCCACTTGAGATTCCTTCGCATCAACAACCCGGAGCGCGACTTTCGCTGGCAACAGCGAGCGGATTGCCGTAGTGATAACATTCGCACGCGGCTGTTGAGTGGCGAGGATCAAATGGATTCCGGCCGCTCGACCAACCTGCGCGATCCGCTTGAATTTGGCTTCGATCGCTTTTCGCTCTCCCGTTTCACTGGCATCCAACAGGTCCGCATATTCGTCACAGATGCAGATGACACGCCTCAATGGTGAGCCGATCTTTTGAATGTGCTCACTCAAGGATTGAGAGTTGGAGGAGGCAAGCAGTTTATTTCTGACCTCCATTTCATCAATCAGTTCGTTCAATAGTTCGCAGATATCAAGATCCTCTGCCGGCATGACGATTGGCTGTTTCAGAAATCGTGATCCTTTGACAAACTGAAATGCGTTCATCTTTGGATCAATCAGCAGCAACCCCAATGTTTCCGGAGTATTCGTGCGCATCAATGACGCGACCGCCGTGCGCAACCATTGACTCTTGCCGCTGCCTGGGGTTCCCACAACCAGCATGTGGGCACTTTCAGAACTAGCGAGGTTACACCATTCCCACTTTCCATTGAGATCCATACCAACGGGAATTTTCGCACAGCCCAGCAGCTCATCAATGTTGGGAAGTATGGGGATGACTCTGGAAAATGGGATCGACATCCGGTCTTCGGCGGGGCGAGGAAGGTCGATGCCGATAGTGCCATCAACCACGCTCATGTTGGGCGGCGCGGGGAGTGCCAAATGCAGGTGCAGTTGCTCGGCTTGAGTAAGAACCTTTTTGGTGGTGATTCCTCGCTCAGGAAAGACAAAGAATCGGACGAACGCCGGCCCGATTGTGGGCGGCTTCACTTCGCGGCAAGTCACGTTGAACTGGCGAAGCACACGAAGCATATGGTCGCGGACTTCAGCCATCCATTTTGAATTAGTGCCGCTGATTCCGGTGGTTTCATTGTTTGGTTTGTCGAGACTTTCCACTTGCGATTCGGAGTTGATCAGCTCAGTTTCCACAACAACTGGTGGCTCGGACACGTGAGTTTCCTGTGGCGTCGTTGTCGAAGCCTGAGGCTTCGCGTCTACCGTATCCGCCTTCCAATAATCCAGACGAGCGCCTTCATGCTTCGGCCCGAGACGTTCGACGCACTCGTTTTTCCAGCGACAAACGCTGCACCAGACTGGCTCGCCCGGCGGCTTCACTCCCTGCTGTGTCTGTTCATCGAACTGTTCCCATTCGCGCATGGATGCCAGCAGGTTGTAGACCTTACTCCGTTCGTTCCAGACATCTTCCCAAGGCTTTTCTACCAAGTGCCGATCCGGATGCAGGTACAGCACGCCGACAGCCGGCTCGGTTTTATGCTGTTGATGATGCATCAAGGCGTAAGTACAGACTTGGACCAGGTCGTCGGAAATGTGCGTCGAGGGCGTCAGTTTGTAATCCAAGATCCGGCGATGACCGATTCGCCTGTCGAAAAACATGTAGTCCAGGATGCCAGCAATCTCGATGCCTTCGCCTTTCGAGCCGACGTGAAAAGTGACATTGACTTTGCGGCGTCGCTCCGAGAAGGCGTCGTTCAGAATTTCTTCGACCGGCCGATGATCGAGCCGGCCATTCCACAGAAACGATGCCAACTCGTACACATACCCGCGCAGAACCCCGATGAAATTCTGTTGCTGTTCTCCGGACTTATCGGCGAGTGAATCGATTTTCAAGTACTCAAAATAGACTCGCCGCTGAATCTTTTGTGCCAGCTCATCAATAGAAGCGGCTTTCGCCAAGGTCTCGGCAACGATGACATCCGTGGCTGCGGCGCCATTGAACCGCTCGACCGTCTGGTGGAAGAGCGAACCGCACGCGGTCGTTTCGTCTCCCGCTCCCGATTTCCAGAGCCGCGTGACTTCAACCGGCTTGCCCCGCGTGCGTCCGTGAACGGCATCGAAGTAAAAGACTCGCGGGCAAGAGACCGCGGACCGCAGTTGCGTGACGGTATAGCGAACAGGTTTCTGGAAGGCTGACATGTGGTGCGACCTTGTCCGCGTTTTTCGCGCGTTTTCTTTTGGCGAGCCGGGCGCTAGTGCCACATCTCGGAAGTAGGGTTTCATGAAAACGGAAAATTGTATATTTCCCGCCGGTCCTCGATTTTGAGGCGGGAGGTCAAGTCATGCCA
>JAYVSP010000768.1:0-5676 GCA_043775215.1 Planctomyces sp.
ACTCGGCGCTACGCAAAGTTGCGCGTATCCGCCTCACCAACGGCTTCGAAGTTACCGCCTATATCCCGGGCGAAGGCCACAATCTCCAGGAACACTCCATCGTCCTGGTGCGTGGTGGTCGCGTACGCGACCTGCCTGGTATCCGTTACAAGATCATTCGTGGCGTGTTGGATACGCTGGGCGTCACCAACCGCAAGCAAGCTCGCAGCCGTTACGGCGCGAAGCGAGCGAAAGCATAGAGTTAAGGGATTTCAAATTTGATACCTCAAATTTGAAGTTTGAAAAATCTCAAATCTGAAATTAGCGAAAGACTTTCGATGGCCAAGCATTTCACGGCGAGCAACGAACAACTCAAACCCGATCCCCGATTCGGATCGGTGCTGGCGTCTAAGTTCATCAACTGTCTGATGCACGACGGTAAGAAGAGCGTTGCGCAGATCGTCTTTTACTCGGCGATGGAAGTCATCAAAAAGAAGTTGCCGGACGAAGAGCCAATCAATGTCTTCCTGGCTGCGGTGGACAACGTCAAACCGGCGATCGAGGTGCGTTCTCGCCGCGTGGGCGGTGCGAACTACCAAGTGCCAACGTCCGTGGGTCCGAAACGTCGCCAAACGCTGGCGATCCGCTGGATTCTAGCGGCCGCTCGCGGCAAGAAGGGACGCCCGATGGATGTCCGCTTGGCGGAAGAATTTTTGGCTGCGTACCGCCGCGAAGGAACCGCGATGACAACTCGCGAAAACGTGCATCGCATGGCCGATGCCAACAAGGCGTTTGCTCACTTCGCGTGGTAATGACGAATCGATCACAACAGCGCGCGGTGCCCGACACTGGTCGGCTGCCGCGCGCTGTTTTTCTTTTGGTGCTTTCCTGCGGGAGTGCGGTGGCTCGACACTGCTTTGCGGCGGAGCCGCTTTTGTTTTGATGACGAAAAACAGTGGCTCCGCCACGAGCCAAAGCGGTGTCGAGCCACCATACTCCAAAAGGGGCGGTCATGTCGTACGACATCAAAGCCATTCGTAACATTGGCATCATCGCGCACATTGATGCCGGGAAGACGACGACCACCGAACGGATTTTGTACTACGCGGGCGCGTCGCATCGAATGGGAAACGTCGATGACGGTACGACGATTACCGACTTCGATCCGGACGAGGCTCGGCGCGGCATTACGATCTACTCGGCGGCAATCACCTGCCGCTGGAAAGACTCGACGATCAACATCATCGACACTCCGGGGCACGTCGACTTCACGGCGGAGGTCGAGCGCAGTCTGCGAGTGCTCGACGGCGGTGTAGTGATCTTCAGCGCCGTGGATGGCGTCGAGGCTCAAAGCGAGACGGTATGGCGTCAGGCCGATCGCTATAACGTGCCGCGAATCTGCTTCATCAACAAGATGGACCGCGTCGGCGCGAACTACGAATCGGTGCTCGCAGACATTCACAGCCGCCTCCACGCAACACCGCTGGCTCTACAAATCCCGATCGGAGCGGGTTCGCCGCCCGATGAAAACTGCTTCAAAGGGATCATCGACTTGGTGCGTATGAAGGCGCTGTACTTTGACGCCGAATCACAGGGGAGCAAGTTTGAGGAACGGGACATCCCACCAGAGATGCTCGACGAGGCGCAATTGTGGCACCAGAAACTGGTCGAAACTGTCGCGGAAATGGACGAGCAGGCGATCGAACAATACCTCGAAACTCAGGACTTGCCCGAAGAGACGATCCGCCGGTTGGTGCGGCAAGGGACGATCGAGCGGCTATTCTTCCCGACATTCTGCGGTACATCGTTGCGGTATGTCGGCGTGCAACCGCTTATGAACGCAGTGGTCGATTACCTTCCCTGCCCGCTGGATCGCCCGGCGGTTGAGGGTCTGCCGATCGTGGGCAAGAAGGGCTCGCAGTCGACGAAAGTCGAAAGACGAAAGGCCTCACCGGAAGAGCCGTTCAGCGGGCTGATCTTCAAAATTCAAGCGGACAAACACGGCGATCTGTGTTTCGTGCGAATTTACTCGGGCACGCTCAAGAGCGGTTCCAAAGTGCTCAACCCGCGCACGAACACGAAGGAACTCGTCAGTCAGATTTGGCGAGTTCAGGCCGATTCCCGCGAGAAGATCGAGACAGACGAAGCCTATGCCGGCGATATCGTCGGCGCTATCGGGCCAAAAGACGTCTTCACCGGCGATACGCTGTGTGCGACTCAGCAACCGATTCTGCTGGAAAAGATCAACTTTCCTGAGACCGTGATCTCGATGGCGGTTGAACCCGATTCCAGCGCGGAACGCAAGAAACTGGACGAGACGTTGCGGCGTCTGGCCAAGCAAGACCCGACGTTCAAGGTGCGGATCAACGAAGAGACCGGCGAGACGCTCGTCAGCGGCATGGGTGAATTGCACCTGGAGGTCATCAAGGACCGCATGGAGCGTGAGTTCGCCGTCAAGGTCCGCGTTCACAAGCCGCGCGTCAGCTACCGCGAGACTGTTCGCAAGGCGGTTGATGTCGAAGGAGAATTCACGCGGCAGGTCGGTGCCGCAACGCACTCGGCAAAGGTCCGCTTGCGCATCGAACCATTTGCTGGGGAAGAGGCGGTCAGTGTCGTGAACAAACTGAAGCCGGGTGACTTGCCGCCGGCTTTGGTCGCGGTCTTGGAACAAGCGATCGAGGAAGGGGCAAACGCCGGTGGCATGTACGGCAACCCGTTGATGCGCGTCCGCGTCACAATCACCGGCGTGGACTACAAAGAGGGCGAATCGAACGACGTGTCCTTGACGGCCGCGGCAGCCAAAGCGGTCTCGGAAGGCTTGGACAAAGCGGGTTGTGTGTTGTTGGAACCGGTCATGAAGCTGGAGGTTGTGACTCCCGAAGACTTCATCGGCAATGTGCAGGCCGATCTGAACGCGCGCCGCGCGACGATCGTCCGCACCGAAAACCGCGGCCGTTTGTGGGTCATCGAAGCTGAAGTCTCATTGGCCAAGATGTTCGGCTATTCGACGCAAGTCCGAGGTATCTCGCAGGGCCGAGCGTCCTACTCAATGGAGCCGCTGAAATATGCCGAGGCTCCACCGGACGTGCTGGAGTCAATGCGGTAGACTCCAGTATTCCGAAACTTGCTGTAGTTGAGTCAAGTTTTTCGGGAACACTAATCGACACTGATCTTTGCTAATCAAACTATAGTCCTTGTGTCATTAGCGTTGATCAGCGCAGATTAGTGTTCCGAAGTTTGGTTTGAAGGAGGCTTCAAACATGCGAGGTTGCAGTCGTGGGGCAGGTTTTAACCTGCTCGTCAAACACGGACTCTGATTTCGAGTGAAACACGAAATATTGAAAACCGCGATATTTCACGGGCAGGTTACAAACCTGCCCCACGAGTTCGCTGGTTTGAGGATTAGGTCTGAGATACAGCCTCGCTGGTTTCTTCGTGTGGGAAATTGACTCGGTGAATCAGAATCGAACAATGATCGTGATCCGAACGAGGCTCACGACCACTTTTGTGATGACGACATCTTGAATTCGCTTTCCGCTGACAATCCCGCTGGTTCATTGCCCGCCGTGCCGACTCGCGGCACATTGGTGGGACTGGATTACGGAACGAAGCGAATCGGCATCGCGATCTCGACGCCGGACCAGTCGATTGCCACACCGCTCGAAAACTATACGCGCTGCAACGAAACTAAGGATGCGGCACTATTAAGGCGAATCGCCAGCGAGTACCAAGCGGTCGGTGTGGTGGTCGGTCTGCCGGTGCATATGAGCGGCGATGAGGGAGGAAAAGCTCGCGAGGCCCGCACATTCGGCGGTTGGGTCAGCCGAGTTGTTTGTCTGCCAGTCGTCTATTGGGACGAGCGGTATTCCTCAGCGATGGCCGAACTGTACTTGCAACAATCGAACCTCAGCCCGAAGAAACGGCAAGCACGGCTCGATAAAGTGGCCGCGCAGGTCATGCTGCAATCATTCCTCGACAGTGACGACCGCCAGCGCGATCCCGGCCGCTGGCCGATTGCTCTGTGAGCCAACTCCGCCTTCCCGAAATGGGGTCTATTTAGCGCAGCGTCAACTCAAGGAGTTAACAGATTCGTCTGTCAACCATCCGGCAGAAACACTCAGATTTTTTCCCCGCCACTGTGGAAACACGAAACGAACTCGGTAGAATCCCGCCCCGCTTCGCCCCTATAGCTCAATTGGTAGAGCAAATGACTCTTAATCATTAGGTTGTAGGTTCGAGTCCTACTGGGGGCACTGAAAAAAAGCCCTTGCTGCAATTGCAGTTGCAGCAAGAGCCAGAGAAACCGAAGCCTTGCGAAAAGACCCCGGTCAGCTTTTGGGTCAGTAATCATTCGCGAGGGTTTGGCTATGTCTCGAAATGCAAAAGTTTGGTGGAACGCGCAAAAGAAGGTTTGGTGTTCGGACGTCGGTGGGCAGCGCAAAGTGCTGGCTCATGGTCGCCGAAGTCGAGCGGCTGCTGAAACGAAGTTGAAAGCGTTGCTCGATCAGCAGGCGTTGCTGCGCGAAGTGCATGGAGCGATTACCGTCGCTCGGCTCTGTGAACAGTTTCTCGCGGATGCGGAACAGAACCTCGAACGCGCCACTTATGAGTCGTATCGCTACGGCTGCCAAAAGTTCGTGGATGTCTTCGGCGACCGCTTCGCGCACATCATTGAGCCGCTCGACATTCAACGGTTTTCGCAGGAATTGAAGCGAACTTTGAATGACACGTCGCGCGCGATTGTGCTTCGCTCCGTTCAACGCTGTTTCAATTGGGGTGTCGAGTATCGACTGATCCCGCAGCATCGTTTGGGTCGCATTCGGAAACCGAAGTCGCGCACTCGCGATCGGTATCTCAGCGACGATGAGTTCCAAAAACTTTTGCGGGCCACGAATCCGCGTGATGCTCGGCGAGTGGGAGCACCCTTTCGGCGACTCCTTCTGGCAATGGACTGGACTCTGTGCCGTCCCAGCGAATTGGCCCGCTTGAAATGGGAGCACGTCCATCTCGATCAAAACGTAGCGATCCTGCCGCACCACAAGACGAAGCGCACCGGAAAGCCCAAGGTGATCCCGCTGATTCCCAAAGTGAAGCGTCTGTTGCAATGGCTGAAGCAGCACCAGAAGTCGGACCACTGCTTCATCAATTCGCGCGGTGAGCCTTGGACCT
The DNA here is from genome assembly GCA_043775215.1 of Planctomyces sp. Classification (GTDB taxonomy): domain Bacteria; phylum Planctomycetota; class Planctomycetia; order Planctomycetales; family Planctomycetaceae; genus SXKJ01. The sequence continues at coordinate 5,149 of JAYVSP010000768.1, forward strand.
TGAGCGCCATCGAGCAGCGCATGAGACATGTGAAGGATCGGTCTGGAATTCATGACGTGGTTCCTTACACGATTAGGCACCGGGCCGCGACGAATGCCATCTTGCGGACGGGCGATCTCAAGATGACGAGCCTACTTCTCGGCCACACGTCCACGGCCACGACGGAGCGATACACGCATTTGGCCCAGCAACACTTGGTCAACTTTGCCGAGCGAGCAGTCGGCTGACGTCGATGTGCCGGAACAACCCTGGGCCATTTTCTTTGGCTGGCTGGCGACTTTTGGATCTGTTGTTGTCCTTCACTTCCGGCATCCGCTCATGCGCGCAGGCATCCATGTATGCGGCGAGTTCCTCTTCACTGATTCGATAGGTGCGGCGTCCGAAGCAATGGCACTTGAGTCGTCCTTCGCGAATTTCGCGATAGACCAACACTTGCGACAAGAACACCCACAACGTGACCAACGGCGTGTCAACCCGATCACGCCCGGTGAACTTCAGTTCGGACACCATCCGAGCCACCGTCTCGGT
>JAYVSP010000769.1:0-1953 GCA_043775215.1 Planctomyces sp.
CGGCGCATCAATAACTGTCGTAGCCGAAGTCGCCAGACTTCGGATCTGAACTCTGGCGAGTTCAGCTACATCTGACAGTTATTTCTGCGCCGGTCCTTAATCGGTACACCACAATTTCAAGACCAAGGTTGCTCCCAATCAATTACCCAGCAATCTTGGTGACCGAATTTGCGGCCGTCTCGCTTCCACACCGCATCGAACAATCGTTTGCAGGATGTTCTGAGCCGCTTGGCCTGCGGGGGTCAAACCCGCGAGGTATTGCAGACGCAGGTTGTAATCACGGTTGATCTCCGCATCTTGCAGCCATTCGGACAGGTCGTCCCCTTGTGCGACGAGTGTGTGCCGCAGATTTGTGAGGGTTCCCAATCCAGCTTCGGCCAGTGGGCGAACCACGGCGGGATTCATCAGTTGAGCGCGGAATCCCTCGACATCGGTCGTCGTCCCTTCGGCGTTACCGACCACGATGACGTCGTAACCGTTGGCCGGGCCTTGGCCGCTCCAGATCGAGGCGTTGGGAAACGCTTTCAAGATCGTCGCGAGTTCACATTTCACCGCCGCGTCGTTCGACTCGTACAGCGGTACCCATTGTGCGACCACGCCAGCGGGATTGAGATGTTGCTTGCAAAGGTCAAAGAACTCTTCCGTGTACAACGACGCCGCGCCACGCACCCATGGATGGATCGGGTCGGTGGTGATGACGTCAAACTTCTGATCGGTCGTCGCCAGGAAGTGCCGCGCATCATCGAACACGATGCGTGTCTTCGGATGATCGAGCACGCCGTGGTTTTCGTGAGCAAAATGTACGCGCGACGCCTCGACGACAGCCGGCTCGATCTCACACAGCACGATCTCTTTCACCGACGGATATGGCAAAAACGAGCCGGTCGTCATCCCACTGCCGCAGCCGACGATCAGGACTTTCTCTGGCCGGCCATGAGCCAACGCGGGCAAATGTCCGAGCAACCGCTGAGTGCGAATGTCGCTGGGACTGTTCGTCGCCTCGATCTTCCCGGCCACATGAAAACAGGTGAAGCCTTCCACGGACTTGGCAATCAGAATCGTCGAGTTCAATCCCTCGCGGACGAAACGATACTCAGCAATCTTGTCCCAGCGTTCGGTATTCCGTCCCCAAGCCAGCAGCGGCTTCGAGGTTTCCGGTACGAGCATCACGGACACGGCACACCACACCGCCGTGATTCCCAGCGACATCGCTCCAAGTTGCCTCCACCGAGCAGACGATGATGACGGGGATGTTTCGCGATCACGATGCCACGCGAAGACGACGGCCGCCAACATCAGCACTCCCGAAACTCCCGCAACGAACGTCAGCACTTGCTCGGCCAATGCTCCACTTCCCAGCGGGACTAAGACCAAACTCACCAGCAACGTCCCGACGATTGCTCCCAGCGTGTTGGCTGAATACAGCCGTCCCACCAACCTCGCCGCATCGTGCCGCGAATCCGAAACAGCCGTCACCGCCAACGGAAAACTGGCACCCCACAACAGCGTGGGCGGCAGCAACACGGCCAACGCGCGGGCCACGTCGAGCGTCATTCGCAGCCAAATTGTTTGTCCGGGAGACGCCGCCGCGACCCAATGCGGCAAGACTCCCGAAATCATGTGTGAACTGAAGGGGATCGCGATGGTCAGGCAAAGCTGAGTCAACGCCAGCGCTAATCCCGGTGATCGAACTCTTCGAGCCAGCGCGGCTCCAAAGGTGCTCCCCAAACCAAGACCAAACAAGAACACCGCCAGAATGATTGAAAAGGTGTAGACCGTCGGTCCCAGCACCAAACTCATCAAGCGTGTCCAAACCACTTCCGCACCGAGCGACGTCAGGCCCGAAGCCCCTGTCACCAGACAAACCACAAGCATTCCTCGCGGAGCGGCTTCGCTGTCGTACGTAGCCGAAGTCGTAAGACTTCGGTCTGAACTCGCATCGACCGAACTCTC